>JAUVIB010000398.1 GCA_030592985.1 Calditrichaceae bacterium
CCTCAACCGGCATATTCAAATGAGTTACACCGATGGTTCGCAGATCATTTCCCAAGTTGTGCATAATCATATCATTATAGGTGTAACCAAGCCATTCTCCGTTGAAGCCGCCCGGTTCGTGGCGATGGGTACCACCACGTAAAGCGCCCGGAGTATAGGGGTAAGTTACATCTCTGGCATCGGCAACTGTCATTTTGCCAGATGAAATATCTACAATTGCTCCGAACCGACGGTGTTTTTGGTATTCAAGGTCAGGGAATCCGTGTATAAAGACAACGTGGTTAGTAAAAGAGAAATAACTGACTGCCCCAACTCCCGGACGAATGCTCTGGGCTTGTGGAGATTCATAAATTGCTTTTATTTTTCCGGTTTTAATGTTAATACGTTCTATAGTTCTGGTATCTCCGATTCCTGTTAAGGGTCTGGTATCGTAGCATATCCATTGATTATCTGCTGAAAAATTCAGATTATTATCGAGATCATGATTAATATTTTCCAGAGATGTTAATTGTTTAACGGTCCAATATTTTTTTTCTTGGGAACAGGACAGCATCAGGAAAACAGTGAAAACATAAATAATAATCGTTTTATATATAAATATTTTTTGCATCTGCAATCTCCTTATCGCTGTTGAAACAATTTAGCGGCATCTTCGATATTAATATCCGATGTTATCCAGTCTGTTAGTTTTTCACTACCGAAGGCAGAGACACATTTAGCAAGGTAAATTGATTTTACTCCCCGGCGGATACCCGGACCATAAGAAACCTCAGGACCGATTCCTTTGAAATTTTTAATTGATTCCATAGCTTTTACAAAAGTTTCCGGTGTTAAATTTCTTCCGGCTTTTTTTAATCCCTCAATTAGGGGCTCGGCAAAAACAAAGCCAGCGTAATAAAAAGTCGTCCATTTTTCATCAGGAGCATATTTCTGCTGCGCTTTTTTATATTTTTCCACAAGGGGGTTTCCTCCATCGGATGCTTCGCTTATGGAACTAAATATAACATTTTTCCATAATCCTTTTGTCACAGCAAACATCAAGGGAATGTCGCTCAATGTGCTGGAAGCAATCCATTGGGGTTTAAAATCCAATTTCATTGCCGTACCGAGAGAAATTGCAGCCTGCTTTGGCATTAGATACATGATTACGGCATCCGCTCCGGCTTCCTTTAATTTTAAAATATGAGAACTTAAGTCCGTATCAACCGGATTAATGGCCGTAATTTCCACAAATTCCATTTCATTTTGCTTCATCGAGAGCTGAGCACCAATCAGTCCTTCTTTGCCATAATCGTCATTTTGATAAATAAAAGCTATATTTTTCATATCAAGGGAATTAATGGTATAATCTACAAGAATTGAAGCTTCATCCGAATAAGTAGGATAAACGGAAAATAGATATTTTTCCGGTGGGTAACAAAAATGTAAAGAGCCGGTTGACGGGCCAACCCATGGCACATGATGTTGTGCCAGATATTTTTTTACCGCCATTCCTCCACTTGTGCCAACGCCTCCAACAAAAGCAAAAACACCCTCTTTCTCCACCAATTCCTTAACAATAGCTTTGGTTTTTGCAGGTTGGTAAGCGTCATCCCGATAAATATAGCGAATTTTACGACCGTTTATACCGCCTTCATCATTGATCATTTTAAAGTAAGCAGCCGTTCCGCGAGCAACAGCGCCCCAAAGAGCAGCCGGACCGGTTTGAGGTCCCCATTGTCCTATGACAATTTCCCGGTCGGTAACACCTCTTGTTTTTTCACTTTTTGAGCACCCTGAAAAAGTGGCCATTATGAGTGTAAAAATTAAACCTGTTGCGAATATTACATGTAATTTTTTCATGTTTTCATTCTCCATTATTGATTTAACTATTTATCATAAGTGTATTTTTTAGACAAAATAAATCAATTGCTTGTAAAATTCAAATATCATTGTGGAAATAACTATTGTAAATAGGGGTTAAAACTATTTTTTAATAAATGGACAACTTTAAAAAATCCACCATTCTGCTCGAATACCAAAATAATGTCCGATACTCTTTTTACCAACGGCTTGCAGATAAGGAGAGTATAAATTATCCTTGGCAAAATCATTATAGAAAGCGATTGAGTAAATAAATCTGAAGTGTGGTCTGGCCCAGGCGTTCCTCTCGGCTGTTGGAACTAATGTGGGAATTATAGATAATTTAAGAACTGATGCAGGGCTGTTTAGTCCATCTTTCCTGCTTGAATAATGGACTTCATTCATCAGATGGAAAATATCAGTCGCATAGTAAAATGAACGTAGACCAACCGCAAAATCGATTTTCCGATTGTAAACCTCCCGTCCAAAATACGTTTCAGAAATATGATCTGTTTCAGCAGCACCGTGACTTTTTGTATAAACCAGATATCCATTTAATGAAAATGATCTTGAAAAATTCAGCATAAAATGTTCAACAAGTGTAAGAGAATAGGCATTAGTGAACTTTTGTGTTTCCAAATTAGGTGCGCCGTATGTCAGCCAAGTTCTTGTCATACCGCCATCACCGCCATTTGCAATGCCAATACCATAGCGTAATGAAAGTTGGTTAAAAGATCCCGGTAAAAATTTTGGTAATTGCATAACGTGTTTTGCTCCAATAACCCAGCCAATATCGGAAGGATAGTTCAAGTATGGTTTTAAGCTGTCAATATCAGTAGTACCATCAGCAAGGCGGTGGATTTCTCCCAATACTTTTAATCTATGATTTTCCCAAATTCAAAAGTATGCATTAAAGCGCCAACAATTCGCTGTCTTAATTCCAATGAAGGTGTTCCGGTTGCCGTATTGACATAAAAATAGGGTGGTAAAGTAGAATTTGTATCAACAGCACTTACAAAAAGGGTAACAAATTGTGTATTTCCGTACTCTATTCCAATTCCTTGTGAAGATAAATCATCAAAATACCAATTATCTGCTATATGAATATCGCCGCCTCTGTATAAACGTGCGCCAATCCAAACAGACCATGGGGTTCCGTTAATATGTTTTGCCTGGGCGTATAGTTCCGGAAGTTCAAAGGTTAGTCCTCCAATGCTTTTGGAATGTACATTGCCCAATAATTGTCCACCGGCATTATAAACAGACAATCTGGTTTGGATATTAATTTCGGTATTCAATTTGCTATCGGTGGGGTTAAAATGCAGAGCAGGCGCAAATTCAAGATAATCCATCTCTTCCATTCTTCCGCCGAGCATACCCATTCCGTTGAGGTTTAGTGTTCGGGCTAATGCTCCCTGCACATCAAAGGACCAGTTTGCACCAACTCTTCCGTATGTGCCAATGGAGAAATTTTTATACTTGGATTCCTGAAAATCTTGTATGGGTTGAGCAAAAATAGTACCGCTGTTAAAAGTAAAAAAGAGAAAATTAAGTATAAGACAGGGTAAAATTTTTTTCATAATTTATCCAGGTTTATTTGATGTAGAGCGTTTATTACACCAATTTTTTACAATATATAAAATAAATGATACGATTATGTCTTTTACTCAGCTAATAGCGACTTAACATACTTATTTACAATTAGTTAACGCTATCCCCCTTAGAAAAGGGGGTAAGGGGGATGTAACCCTTATAAATTCAAGAAATTTATATATTACTTGCTGAGCTAAGGACATAATCAATAAATGATTATCAAAAAACCGGTAGTGTATAAAAAAAG
>JAUVIB010000484.1 GCA_030592985.1 Calditrichaceae bacterium
ATTTTTTTGGATTCATTCGTTTTCGTTCAAACACTAAATAGTAGTGTGAATAGGTAAATTATAAAATGTCATTTTTACGACAGCATAACAAACAAATATTCATAGCAGCTACATTAACTGTAATCGTATTCTTAAATGCCTGGCAAAATAATACATTTTTAGAAATTCTTATTTCCCTTCCTTATTTTTTCTTTCTCTACTTTTTAATGTTTACTGTCGGAGATTCATGCATAGTCGATCGTTGGAGGAAGAAAATAGAATATGACTTTGCAAAGGCGCTGATATTTCCCGCTGTTATAATTTTCCTGCTTTATAGTTACATTTTATTAAACGGCGGTAACCCCTTTACGCAAACTATATTTTTATTACCCTCTTTATTACTGATTCCCACACTTGTATATATTCATCCGCAGGCGCGTTCCGGGAAAGTTAATTGGGTAGACTTTACATTGATTATCTTTTACCTCTTACCATTAACGATGGTTAATTTTCCGGAAAATACCGATCTCCCCATTGGCGGCGGCGGTTTTGATTCCGTTTATCGCATCGCAATGATGTTATGTATCGTATATGGGGTTGTTATACTTCGCGATTTAAAAGATGTGGGTTTCGAATTCATTTTTAAATGGAAACATTTACTTATAGCCGTATCCTCCTGGATTGCTTTTTATGTCATAATTATTTTATTAGGCTATGCCACTTCTACAATTGGACTTGGAGATAGAGATGCACTGACGTTTTCCGCTATCTTTGGTATATTATCCATTTTATTCCATACTGCCATATTTGAAGAACTTTTTTTTAGGGGATTAATACAAAATTTACTACAAAAGAAAATTCATCAAACCGAGGTTTGGAAGAAATTTTGGATATACGGTGTAATCATTATGACATTAATCTCATTATGGGCCGGATATTCCTTAAAAGGTGGATTGCAGTGGTTTATAGCCTTTATGACAGTGATTCTTTTTATCCTGGCATATTTTCTGGAAAAAAGAAAAAAATACCCCATGGGAACATATACGGCATTAGCTATCACCAGTACTTTATTCGGAGTTGTTCACTATCATTCCGGTTTGATTATTTATATAGGATTGGCCTCTTTGGCAGGATGGTTTTACGGATATACTTATATTAAAACAAGGAATATATTTTATGCAGCCTTGGTCCATGCTTTGGTAAACGGTGCCAGAGAACTGATAGGTTTCCATTTTTTATGATGAATGTCGGTTCACTTTGGGAGGTTTTATGAAGAGGATAGTATGTATTATTGGTTTATGGGTATTTGCGTTTTTAATCGTTATTCCGGCTTTTGCACAACCGATTACTTTGGACGGTGACAGTGCGGACTGGATTGGTATTTCCTATGTGAGAGCTATTAACAATCCTGACGGTTATTTTCCTGAATATGTTCGCGCTATTATAAACGATACCGTTGATATTAAAGATACCAGAATCTATGTTGATGAAGATAGGTTATATGCTTTTATTCGTACCTGGGCGGAGATATGGCCGAATAGAGCAAAACAGAAGATTGTAAATGGAGTACTTTTACAGAGGTCTCGTGGTTATTATCACATTTTAGTTGATTTAGATAACGACCGTACAACGGGCTGGGATCCTTCCTATTTTGAAGCTAATTATACAACACTCGGTTATTTGATATCTCAAGGTGTATACAATACTGACCAAACTATTGGCGTTGAGTTAATATTTGATACGGGTATTAAATGTATATATTCTCATGAAGATACACTTTCGCCGGAGGAAGAAAAAGGCGCTCTGCCGTATTCAATTATCAATTGGGCCGGTGATTATTCAGCTTATGACGGTGAGTTGGATATCGGTTCTGAGTCTGATATATTTGAATATAGATTCCATAATTATAAAGAGTTAACTTATGAAGACGGTTTTATAATAGTAATGGATGACCTTATAGCTGAAGGTGCAGCGTCCGGTATTGATACGTCTCTCCGCTATTTTGGCGGTCATGCGTTTGGAATAGATTTTCTCGAATGGGGTACTTCTGTAACTCCTTTAAGAGATTATTTTTTTTCAAAGGATTCCGTAAATTACTTCAAAGAAGGCAATACATTCGCTTTCTGTAGTCAAATTGAAACACCGCAAGATGATTGGGGTGTTGATACAAGTCCCCGTGGTGAGTTTATCGTAGCTACAAGTTCTGCATTGATCCGAAATTCAGAGGAAATATCTAAAGTTGTTGATAGATTTGAATTAGGGAATAATTTTCCTAATCCGTTCAATCCAATCACAACCATTACCTATAAAGTCCCTGAGACTTCTCATGTTTCCATAGTGATTTATAATGCTTTAAGTCAAAAAGTGCGTATATTGGTTAATGACAATATTCAACAGGGAACACATCATGTTAAATGGAATGGAAGAAATGACGAAGGAATAATGATGCCAAGTGACATCTATTTTTATATTTTAAAGGCAGGCAGTTTCAGAATTACCAGGAAAATGGTTCTTATGAAGTAATATTCAGATTTATGATATTTTGAAAATTACATTATTTTTATAAAGGAGAAGCGAAACAATGAAAAAACTTTGGCAGAAAATTGTAATATCAATTTTTGTATTGATACTTATAAGCGGTTTAATATTGAAAGATAGAATTTGTGGTTCATATAAGCTTTATGAATTAACGGGCGAATTATTAGAGGAGATTAATACTGGAAATGATAATTTGAGAATCGAATTATCTGCTGAGTGGACGGGCAAAAAGAATGAAAACTCCATAGAAGCAGTTATTGATTACTTAAAGGACGATCATTTTGAGG
>JAUVIB010000259.1 GCA_030592985.1 Calditrichaceae bacterium
CTGTAAAACCAATAATGGTTTGATGATATTTTTTGCATGAAAGAGAGGAGAAATTTTAACAAGGTATTCTTTATCCGTTTCCGGATTTCCCATTTCTTTATATAAAGCTTCACGGAACGATTCCCACCAGGGAGGAATACTTTCTAAAGTGCGCACCCAGTTGGATACGCCAAAAATATCAATACCAACTTCGAATGCCTCAGGTTGAAAAGCCAGTGCTGCAAGCACCATATAACCGCCGTAGCTGCCACCGATAATGCCGATTTTATTTTGATCAACGTAACCGGTTGAAATCAGATATTTTTTTGCTTCCACACAATCGGCCAAATCATCTTCGCCATGTTTTAAATCATCCAATTTGAAAAAAGTTTTACCGTATCCCGAGCTGCCCCGATTATTAACTGCCAAAACCACATAGCCATGATTTACAAAATACTGGATGATATAATGATATCCGGTACGTGATTGGCCGCCGGGTCCGCCATGTACCCAAACCAATGCGGGTGCTTTTTCACCGGGTTTGAGATGCATCGGTTTGTACAGTATGGAAGGAATATCAAGGCCATCGAAGGATTTATAGCGGATAACTTTGGCTTCCACTAAATCATCAGGATTAATTTCAGGATTAATGGAATTTGTTAATCTTTTATATTTGCCACTCTTAAAATTATAAACAAATAAATTATTTGGCGAATTGGAACCGTTATGATAAAAGGTCATTAGATTTTCTGAATCAGATATTTTTACGGAAGTTATTTCACCGGAAGGTAATTTTGGTAATTGAACTAATTTATTTGTTGCGGTTTCGTATATTTTTATTTCTGTTTTAGCATCATTATTAATGGCCATTACCCGGTATTTTTCATTACGTGAAAAATAGGTATACAAAATATCCCAGGATGCTTCTTCGATCTTCTCTGACTTGCCGGAAGTAATATCATATTTATTAAGATAAGTAAACTCACTTCCTTCATCGGTCATATAAAACAGGTACTTCGAATCAAGACTAAAAGACTGTGGGGAATAGGATACATCGCCTTCGTGCGGAGTAAGATATTTCATCTCGGAAGTCGTGAGATCATAAAGATACATATCCGTATTGTTATTGGTTATTGTTTTACCTAATGCGATATAACGTTTATCATTCGAAATATCTCCGAGTGAATAACCTCCGTCATTCTCAAAAATAAGCTTTGAGCTAAAATTAGAGATATTCATCTCATAAATATCCATAAACTTGGGATTGCGTTTATTACTACCGTAATAAAAGGCGGTTTTATCATAGTTCCAACCATAGAAACTGGAGCGTGCTTTTTCTCCCGGCGTTAAATCCTCTACAGTACCGTCTTCCTCACGAAGATAAATATGATGGATTTCATTCCCGCCCTTATCGGCGCGATATAAAATTCGATTATCCTTAGGGAAAAATGAAATAGCATAAACAGACTCTTTATCCGAATTGGTAAGCGCGGTTGCTTCACCGCCTTCCACCGGAATTGTATAGGAATTGTAGATTCCCGTTTCATTACTGGTGAATAAAATAGTTTTCTCATCGTGCGAAAATGAACTTCCACCTATGGAAATGGTTTTGGTGAATTGTTCGATAGTGTACTGTTTTACTTCACGGTAGTCGCTTTTTTGACAGGAAAGAAAAGCAAATAAGCTCGCCAAAAAAATAATTGATAATAACTTTGTCATAGTGCCTCCAATTTTATATTATGTACAATAAATTATGTGTCTAAAAGTGCTGTATTTTAATATTCTAAAACCTTATTGTGAGCGCCGAAAAATATAATTCATTAATCGTTATTTCAATCAGGTTAAAATTATTTATATGCCACACTATAAAGGTATTTTTTTAACATTAATTAGAACTTATATCAGTTTAAATGTCATTTATCCAGTTTCATAATTTTTTTAAAAAGATCTTTATTAGATTTAACTTTTTCTTCATTACCATAAACACAGAAAGCCTTTTGTTTAAGAATATCTTCAACGAATTTATTCATTAAACGAATATCTTCGGGCACGGTAGCTAATACATCATCGCGTTCCTTCTGAACATCTTCATGAGTTATTTCTTCTAAATACCGGCTAAATGCCACATTCCCCTCGGATGATGGACTTAGTGGTTTGTCCATCCGCGCGATTGTCCCAATGATAAATCTTGTCATGGCGTCTTCTGCCGGTTCAAATTTACTGAGAAATTCGGGAGAACCATCAAAATTTTCAATTGTTAATTTCAGATTCGGATCGCGGTATGATCCAAAATAAACCTGACCCGATGGTGAAAAATTACAAAAGCCGCCATAAGCGCCACCAATTATACGAATTTGTTTATTAAGCCATTCACGGGATAGCACTTGGTTCATCACACGGATTTTACCATTCCAGTCATATCCCAATTTCTTATAATCATAACCTTTTAATACATATTGCACTTTGGAAGCAGTTAAAAATCCCTCATTTTTCGTGTCAAAAACAAAATCCCAGCTTTTCATATCCGATTTTTCTTTTGATAACACGTTTAATAATTTCCCCAATTCTTTATTAAAATCGGGCAGATCCTCTTTTCCACATGTTACGGTAACTATTAGATTATCCTTTGTGAAAAGTTGACTTGCCACTTTTTTCAGATTGGCAATTATATCTTCAGCGTTCTTATCAAAATTATTTGCCAGGTCCGTTATAAACCAGTAGTATTCAATCCCACCGGTCAGCTCATTAAACATGCCCCGGTTTGAATAATAAGAAGTAAGGCGGGTCCTCGCATAACCCAGTCCATTATTCTTAATATTTGCATCGAGCCTTGACTGGTGTCTGATTAACACTGTTTTTAAACGATCTTTATCAGAAAAAATTGTATGGTTTATAATTTCTCCGGTCAGCTCAAACAATTTATCCACCTTGGTGTTCATCGCTTTTGAAAACACAACGAGCTTCGGCATCATATTTTCATCTTTCCTGTTTCTCAGGTAAGTATTCAAATTTGTGTTAAATCCACCGGTATGAATATTTAATTCATTATCCAACTCACCATAAGAATAGTTTTCTGTATTTAAACTTCCCAAAACCTCCGTAAGAAGCGAAGCATAGGGAATTAAATTTTGGGAGAGTACACGGGTATCAAAAAGCAACCTGGTATAAACCACACCGTTTGTAAATGTATTATAATATAACTCAGCAACCTCATTGACTTTCTTTTCCGTTACCGGATACCATTCTGCTTTTGGATTAATGTCTTTTAATTCCAACAATGGGATAGTAGCGAGCGCTTCCGGTGAGTCTTCTCTTTCCTGGTATTTTACTAATTCTTCGGTTTCCTGAACCAATGTTTCAATTTCTTTTGCTGAAAGTGTGGCTTTGTAATTCGCACATTCAGCTTTGATTTTTTCTTTTCTTTCGGTCTCCAATCCCGGTTTTGGTTCCATAGTTAATAGTAATGAATGAGGATTATCTAATATCCGCTCTTTAATAATGGTTTCCAACAGGTCCGTTTCAAGCGCTTTTTTTACTTCAGTAAGCGGTTTTTCCCACTCAAGACTTAAAAATGGATCGCCCGAATAAAACCAACCATTATAAGCCTGAAAAATGTATGTCAATCCTTTCTGAGCATTATCTCCTTCACGCAAACGAAATTCTTTTCTGTTAATGATACCTTTTATCGTTTCTTTATTTATGCCTTTTTCTGCTGTTTCGATCAGCATGTTCATCACAATATCATAAAATTTATTTTTATCAGAAGCATTTGCATTCTGAACCTTGATATGGAGAACATTCTGTTTTAATCCATCATAATAAGATGAAACATCACGACCAATACCGGCTTCCTGTAAAGCTAAACGGATTGGGCCTGATTCATGGTTCACAAGTACATCGTTTAAAACGTCCAGCGCCATACCTAATGCCTGATCTTTTCCTTCTCCAATTACCCAGCTCAGGCTTAAATAGGTTTTATTCTCTGTATTACTTCCTTCCGGCACAGGATAATAACCAGTTACTTTTTTCATCTTTTTAAATGGTTTATGTAAAGATATTGAAGCAATATTAGTTGATTTTTCATAATTTGATAAATATTTTTCATTGATAAAAGAAAGCTCTTTATCAAGATCAGCATCTCCGTACAGAAAAATATAACTATTTGATGGGTGATAATATTTGCGATGAAAATCTAAAAATTTTTCATACGTCAATGTGGGAATTGTTGCCGGATATCCACCGGAGGAGAATCCATAACAATTATCCGGGAATAGATTTTTACTGACCAAATAACCTAATTCTCTGGTGGGACTGGAAAATGCTCCTTTCATTTCATTATAAACGACACCTTTATATATCACCGGGGCATCTTTATTTTCTAATTCATAGTGCCAGCCCTCTTGTTTTAAAATACGCGGATCATCATAAATCAATGGATAAAAAACCGCATCAAGATAAACATGCATCAGGTTAAAATAGTCTTTATTGTTCATGCTGGCTACCGGATAAACCGTAACATCGCTTCCGGTCATAGCATTTAGAAATGTGTTCAGCGAACCTTTAGCTAATACATCAAACGGACTTTTAACAGGGAAATTTTTAGAACCATTTAACACAGAATGTTCCATAATATGGGGAGTCCCGCAATCAGATTCCGGAGTTGTCTTGAAACCAATGCAAAAAGTCTTATTAGCATCATTTGTAGAAAATTTAAGCAAGCGGGCGCCGCTTTTAACATGTTCGAAAAAATAACAGTTAGAATTTACTTCTTCAACGAATCGCTTCTCAATTAATTTGAAGCCAAAATAAGTTGATCCCTCTTTATATTTTTCAGTTTGACACGACATGAAAACATAAATAACAATCAGAAGTAAAGAATACAAAACATAATGAGTAACTTTCATAACAACCTCCTCCAATTTTCCATCTAACAGTATAATAAATTATTATAAAATTCCTGGTAACGATTGAATTTACTATGACTTATATAGACTGTCAACTGATATATAAATAAATTTCTATAAAACTAACCACTTAAAAATAATTATTTATTAATAAAAAGATATATAGTCTTATAACGCCACGATCACCAAAGTCACAATTAAAATTCACCTTACTGAACAGAGGGATATATAAAAAAATTCCTACTTACTGCCGTCTGTGTGCACTGTGTTATTATCTTTTAAATTTTATCAATAGTAGTAAATATCAATTACCTGTTTTTATATATTTTTGTATAATGTCGCCTATACTGGCTGTATTCAGTTTCTCTGATAAACTATCTGTTGTAAGGAATGCCGACAACACTGCTGTAAAGAAGGCAAACATATATCCAATAACTGCAAAAATATTTTGTTGACGGCTTGAAGCATTCTGCTGGTCAATAAACGAATTGAAC
>JAUVIB010000171.1 GCA_030592985.1 Calditrichaceae bacterium
GCCCTTTTTTATTTCGATAAGAATGAACGTATTGCAAATAGCTTTTGTCTTTGCATGTAGTGCGCCTGAAACGTGCCATTAGCTTGTCCTACCATTAAATTAACATATTACCTGTAATATAAACACTATTTCGCATAGATGCAAGAGCTGCGTTGTACTACAATATTTTCAGGAAAAAATATCAAAACCCCGCAAACCCTTGATATATAAGGGTTCGTGATTTTGAAAATGCCGGTTTTAGGGAGCAAGTGTCAAACATAAGTTATGAAGAAAGCGTTTTATTTATATGGGGGTCAGTAGTACAATATAGAGTTAAAGATAAAATATATTTCGCCTGTAAATAGAATTACAGATTCTATTAATAATTTTGCAAAAAGTTCATTTTAGTACTTCTTTAATGATCTGAAAAAAGATTAAGATAAAATAATCAAATAAGCAAGATTTTTATATTTTTTAGTAATATTTCCATATTTTAAAGAAAATGTATTCTTAAGTAATAATTCATTAACCAATACAACAAATAAACAACATTTCTCTTTTCTTTTATGTCTTTATGTGAAAAAATAAATTTTTTTCTTATACAGGAAATAATTTAATTATTTTTTTACTTTCTTTATATAGTAAATATTACCATATTTATTTAAAACTACAGATATCATTTTTTTAAAACGGAGAGTTAGATGGGGACTTTTTCTGCAGAAAACATCATTTCCGCCATACAAGCCGGCCGCGAAGCGCTTAAAAAAGAGGATAAAACTGCCTTAATTACAGCCATCGAACAGGGAATGTCCGAATTTATAAAAGCTAAAGACGTTAATCAAGAACAAGTACATGATTGGGTGGAATTATTAAACTCAATAATTTTAAGCGGATTGTCAAAAGATTTCTGCGGGCAAATTAATCCTGAGGTAATGTATGATTTTGGTGAATATGTTGCCGGAAAATGCGATGATAAATTGATCGACTGGCATTATATTGCACATAACTATCTCAATTTATTTAGACGGTCAGATTTCCTCGAAAAAATTTATAACGAAAAAAAATGGGAAGGATTAGTTTTAAACCTTATTCGCAAAAGCAATTTTAATTTATTATTTCTATTTCAGCAAAGATTGGAAGAGTATGCGAATAAAACGTTATTTAATGAACTGTTCGGAAATAGGATAGTTGCGCATACCTGGCGAGAAATGGATTTAGTTATAAAAAAATATGCCAAGGTTTTAGTAAATTATTTAACAGAAGGAAAGACCTATCCGGATAAAGTAGTTTTTTTAATGGAAAATAGTTTAACCATGATTACTTTAGATTTAGCTTGCTTAACAAGCGGAATTATAAATATTATGATACCTGCTAATTCTGTCTCTCAGCATGTTGAATTTATATTAAATCAAACAAAAGCGACTTTAATCCTTATTTCGGATGACAAACAATTAGCGAAATTAAAATCAATTAAAAATAACATACCCTTTGTGAATAAAGTTATTATGTTGCATGGTTCTGCAAAGGAAGAATGGGTATTAACATTGGATGAATTTATGAAGGAAGCAGGGGAGGAAGGAGAAGAGAAGCTAAAAGAGCTGCAAAAAAATATAAGAATTGATAATCTTGCTACAATCATGTACACTTCCGGCACCACCGGTGATCCAAAAGGTATTATGTTTTCACATCTTAATTTAGTTTCAAAGAGATTTTATAGAGCCATGGCTATTCCTGATATAGGCGAATCAGATAGGTTCCTTGCATATTTGCCGCTTTTTCATACTTTTGGGCGTTGGTTCGAAATGTTAGGTTCTGTTTTTTGGGGAGCTCAATACTCATTTATGGAAAACCCTGCTCTTACAACAATGCTTATGAATATGCAGATGATAAAACCGACAATTTTTATCAGTATTCCTAAAAAATGGTATCAATTATTTGAGCATATTGCAAGTAAGGTAAATATTGAGTTTGATCCGGAAGAGAGCGTTAAGGATATATTAGATGCCGCAACCGGAGGGTGTCTTAAGTTCGGACTTTCTGCTGCCGGCTATCTTGAGCCGGATGTCTTTAGGTTTTTCCAGAAATACGGAGTAGAATTAATGAGTGGATTTGGAATGACGGAAGCAACCGGTGGGATAACGATGACTCCTCCCGAAAAGTATCGGGAAAATACCCTGGGTATTGCTTTACCGGGAATAGATTTGAAATTGGCGGAAGATGGTGAATTGTTGATTAAAGGATCTTATGTTTCAATTGGCTACTACGAGGGAAGTGATAAACCGTCAGGCTTTGATGATGGTTGGTTGGCTACAGGCGATATCATGAGGCAGGATAGTGAGGAATATTATCTGATTATTGATCGTAAAAAAGAAATATATAAAAACATCAAAGGTGAGACGATTGCTCCACAAAAAATAGAAAATTATTTTCGTGATATGGAGTTTATTAAGCAGGTTTTTTTAGTAGGGGATCATCGTCCTTTTAATACAGCTTTGATCTATCCTGATTATGAGAATGATTCCGGGAAATTGAAACGAATGAATGAAGAAGAAATGGATCAGTATTTCTCATCGGTTTTGGTAACGATTAATAAGTTTTTGGCATCTTTTGAAAGAATTATAGATTATAGAATTATTGATCGGCCATTTCAAGAAGAATCTGGCGAATTAACCCCTAAAGGTACCTATAAAAGGCGAATTATCGAGCAGAATTTTGATGAAATAATTCATTCCATGTATAAGAAAAATTATATCTCTATTTCCTGGGGAGAAAAAGAGATACGTGTTCCAAATTGGTTTGTACGTGAAAAAGGATTTCTTACGAATCACTTAAAGATGACCGATGATGGTCTTTTGATAACGAAGCATGGACGGCTTTTGGAAATGAGATGTATCGATCGGGAAAAAAATATTTTCGAATTGGGTAGTTTCGTCTATGAAATTCCTACCAAATACATTGATTTTAACGATTTTTTAGCAAATCCGTATTATTGGTTAGGGAATGAGGGGGTTGTTGATTTTACAGGGGATTTAATTTTTCAATGGTATCGGCTTGATGAGGTCGGTGATAGTATTCATTTTGCCCGTCTTAAAAGTCCTGCAATTATATCTAATGAATTATTTATTGCATTACGTTCTTTGTACGAATCTCAGGAAAAATCACTATCCGGTTTACATCTATCCTGTTTAATATTACAATCGTTAAATTATGAACAAGCTATGCTGGGAGTACAGTATCTTTCTTTCATCCTTGCAGACGAAAAACTTCCCATCAGAAATCTGGCCATTTCTGTTTTGTGGAAGCCGGAAATCGTAGTTAATGAGATGGTTCGTAAAGAAGTTTTTCTTTTGGGTGTTCCTCATTTTTCCGAAAGTGAAGTGAAGAGATTTATTGAGAAATACTTCCATGAAGTTGATATTCTTTTTGATGATGATACAATTGAACAATTCATAACACTTCGTAAAGGCAAGGATTCCTTAGATGCAATAAATTCTGTTATAACCAAAGAAATCTTAGCTGCTGATGAAGACACGAAGATAAACACAAAAGCATTCGGTGGTTTATTTAATTTACTGGCTACCTATGGTATTAAACATCCAACCCGCTATAAACGTGTCCGACAGATGATTGCTTTATTTCAAATGGCTTCTCAATTTGAACCCATTTCTAAATTGGCTTCGAAAGCCAGATTAAAACTACTAAAAGGATTCCGACAATGGATTGGTGAAAATCAGTTTGTAGCTGTTGATGTGGAAACAGGTGTAGAGTACCAGTGGCAGGATGTTACCATTTTTGAAGATGACATAAAGGGAGATGAAAGAGAAAAAATATCAGATATTATTAAAAATACCTCTTTGATACGTGAATCAATTTTTCTGTTTTCAGGGGGAAATGTTATTAGGCTTTATGATATCCCTCCGGGTGGCATTTGGATAAGCAGGATTATAGATGACGATGATATATCTATGTATCGATTATCTATTCAGACACGATACCAGGGAGGATACGATATACAGTTAAATATGTATAAGATACGTGCGAGCCAAAAGATACTAAATGAAATTAATTGGCAGATACTTGCCGGTATGAAAATGGATGACAAACAATTGTTGGTTGATTTTGGCGGCTATTGGAAATCCCTGAATGTTTATACACAGGAATTCAATAGTGGCTATTCTGTCGAAAAAGTGCTGCGACGAGCCATGCGTCGTAAAGAGGCTGAAACAAAACGCATACAATATGTCTGGCCTTTTTTCATCTGGACAGCAATGGCAACTCATATTTCTTTCTGGAAAAGGAGTGGATATAAAATGGTCGTCAAAGATGTCGGAGTGGGAAATATTATTATTCCGGCACATGACTATCAGACAGGTCAGAGGCTAATTTCTATTTCCGGACGCCTAACTGAAAATAAATTAGGTAAAATATTCAACTATTTTTATAAAAATTTTATTATACCCGTTGAGAACATGTATCCGGTACTAAAAAGAGACGATGTATGTTATTATATGCTTTCAGGAATTATTGACACCCTTGGGGAGGAAGAGTCCATACCGAGAATCAAAGACTTGTTATTAGATAGCAGTTTGGAAAACCAAAGATTAAAGGATAAAATTAAAGGTTATATTAATCTGGTTGAAGAACAGGGATATATACCAAGATATTTATACTTTGCTATACAGCGCTTTCATCGTTGGTACGATTTAAATTCCGATGCTGACCTATCGGCACAGGCTCGCACTCTAAATGAATTATATGATACATATAATTTACAGGAATTGGAAAAAAAGTATTATGAAACAAGAACACGGTTTTTTTTGAAAACAGTATTTACACAATCCTCTTCAGCGATAAAGAATGCACTTCTTGAATTGGTTAACAAACAAAGACTGAAGACAATTTCTCATGATGATACCGTTATAGCCATATCAATCATACAAAAAGAGTTTGAAATAAATGATAAAGAAAAATATTTTCTAACACGTTTGAGTTATCCTCATTTAAAACCAACAGACTTTGCCGAATTAATAAGCGCTCAAGGTGAAGGAGATTTCATGGCGGATGTTGTTGTGGAATTAGAAGATTATGATGGGGAGATTTATTTTGTTCGCAGGCCGGTATCACCGAAAGATATTTCCAGATTGCATCAATTATTCTTAGATTCGAGTCTTCCTGTAAAATTCAAGCCTGACCACCGATTTTTGGTTGCGATTGCTCAAAGGGGACATGTTATCGGTGGCTTATTTTATAGTATTTTAGATGATGCTACCGTTTATATGGAGAAAATAGTTGTTTCTCAAAGGTATCGGAAAAAAGGGATTAGTGAAGGATTGATGAAAGAGTTTTTAAATCGAATGCGTGGAAAACGTTTCCATTTTGTAACAACCGGTTTTTATCGGCCGGAGTATTTTTATCGTTTCGGTTTTAAAATTGAAAGAAAATACGCAGGATTGGTTAAGAATCTGTTGGAAGATAATAATTAAAAGTAATTACCATTGCTGCCTTGGGAATTAAAAAAAAGAATTTAAACAGTCGAAATATGATCACTTCAATACGTCTGTTTTTTATTAAATTATTGTAACTCAATAATAAAAAACGCATCAAAATTTTATATGCAGAACAAGGTAAAAGAAAAATCGCGATTTACTAAAAATAGAAAGGCTTAATGATGGCAGAAAGTAAACATTACAAAGTAATTATCATTGGTTCAGGCCCTGCCGGATTAACGGCGGCCATATATACATCACGTGCCGGATTCAATCCGCTTGTATTAGAAGGAGATCAACCCGGAGGTCAGTTAACCATAACGACAGAAATTGAAAATTTCCCCGGTTTCCCTTCAGGGATTACAGGCCCGCAATTGATGGATGATATGCGTGAACAAGCTAAAAAATTCGGCGCTCAAGTTGAATTCGAACTGGTCACAAAAGTTGATTTTTCAAAAAGACCATTCACCGTGGAAGGTGAGGGGAACTTTTATACAGCTGATGCTATAATCATATCAACAGGAGCCTCTGCCCGTTGGTTGGGTATAGAATCAGAGAAAAAATATATGGGAAAAGGTGTCTCTGCCTGCGCTACTTGTGATGGTTTTTTTTACAAGGAAAAAGATGTTATTGTCGTGGGGGGAGGAGACTCAGCGCTTGAAGAAGGTACTTTTTTAACAAAATTTGCAAAAAAAGTTTATGTCGTTCATCGCCGTGATGAATTCCGGGCATCAAAAATTATGATAAAGAAGGCTAAAGAAAACCCAAAAGTTGAGTTTTTGTTAAATAAAGTTATTGATGAAATTACCGGTGATGATTTTGTAACCGGTGTTAAGCTTAAAGACACCGTTACCGGAGAGATTGATGAAATAGCCGTTGACGGCGTTTTTATGGCCATTGGTCATACTCCTAATACCAAGATATTTGAGGGTCAAATAGAATTGGATGAAAAGGGTTATATAAATACAGTCCCCGGAACAACAAAAACTAATATTGAGGGTGTTTTTGCTTGTGGTGACGTACAGGATAAAATCTATCGCCAGGCAATTACAGCTGCAGGTTCCGGATGTATGGCGGCATTAGATGCGGAACATTTATTAGATAATTAGGTACGTGTTAAAACTAAATAAAGGTCGGGAATTGATTATTTCCGGCCTTTACTTCTATATACACAAAACATTTTGATACACAATCTCATCTGTGGACAATCTAAAATAATAAAATGACTATAGCCATATAACTTTTCCTTGTTATTTTACATTTCTTTCCTTAAAATAGGGTTGCCTTTTGTTTTTGAGATGTCATAATACATCTGTAAAATCGGTCAACACCATTTAATGAAAGAAAGACCTTTCCCTTGATTTACACCGGTAGTGATAAGACACTATAAAATAGGAATGAAATGTTTAAAATAATCAATCTCAAATTAAGGACGAATTAATGCAGATATTAAAAAATCTTTATCAGGTTGGTGGAGATGTTAATGGAATTACCTGGGCA
>JAUVIB010000129.1 GCA_030592985.1 Calditrichaceae bacterium
GATATAGTATTAAATTTTAGTAGCCGTGATTCACATAAATATGGGCAATATATCAATACAATCTGGCCTAAATATTTAGTTTTCAATTCGACTCTTGATTTGCATAAAGAGTTTATTCGAATAACAAATGCTTTTAAAGAATACTCTATTCTAAAGCGCATTGTTTTAATTCCGGTTATAATTTTGCGCTATATGTTATCAATAATTAAGTATTGTTTTCAGGTAATGTTTGAACTATTTTTCCGTTTCATTCACGCGTCTATCTTGATCTTTGGTATAGTCCTTAATATGATTTTTCTTGCCGGAAAATTATTATTTTCATATCCGGTTAAACTTATTGTTGATGGTTTTAATTACGTTTATGGTAAAATAGAAATTATATATCCGCCCTTGTTGAGGAAATCATTACAATACAAATATTCGCTAATTGGCGCTGTAATCATTTTATTCCTATTCTCAGTATTTGTTATAATGCCGCGGCTTGGAAGTGAACTCATACCGGAAGTGCATCAGGGGGAATTTTATGTTGAACTAACCCTGCCCGTCGGTACGCCGGTTGAAGATACCGATAAGCGAATTCAACCCATACTTGATAAAATAGTAAGCATAGAAAATGTAGCCAATGTTGCTTCGGTTTCCGGTACAGATAAAAGCGCGACTTCTGATTCCGAAATGGGAGAACACACGGCAAAAATTACGGTTTCATTAAAAGAGGATAGTAATTTTCAGTTAGCGGAAGAAAAAGCCATTAATGAAATTCGTAATATGTTAAAGAACTATCCAGGATTAAATGTAAAAATATCGCACCCGACTTTGTTTAGTTTTAAGACTCCGGTTGAAGTGCATATTCAGGGATACAACTTAGCAAAACTTCAAAAATACAGCGCTTTGGTTGAGAGAAAAATGGAGCAAATTCCGGGAGTTGTGGATGCACAATCTAACATTCAGCGGGGAAATCCTGAGGTTCAAATTTATTATAACCGGACTTTGTTGGCAAGATATGGCTTAAATGTCAGGACAGTGGCGTCTATCGTTCGTAATAAGATACGGGGAGATGTTGCTACCGAATTTAAAGAAGAAGACCGCCGTATTGATATCCTTGTCAGATTACGAGAAGCGGATAAAGAAACCATAGATCAGCTAAGAAGGATTGTTGTCAATCCGGGACAGGAAATACCCATTTCGCTAGAGGTTGTGTCCGAGATACGGGTAAACGAAGGTCCATCGGAAATACGCCGTATAGATCAGCAGAGAACAGCTGTTATCGGAGCTAATATTGCACCGGGATATGATCTTAAAAATATCAATGCAGCTATTTTTGATGAGCTGCAGAATATCGATTTTCCCAATGACTTTAGTTATGAATTAGCCGGACAAAATAAGGAAATGGAAACATCGCTGAACAGCCTTATGATGGCTCTGGCTCTGGCTATCTTTTTAGTCTATATCGTTATGGCCTCACAATTTGAGTCCGTAATTCATCCTTTTGTGATTATATTTACGATTCCTTTTGCTCTGATTGGTGTTATTATTGCACTATATATATTAGGAATTCCGCTTAGCATTATTGTTTTTCTCGGAATAATTATGTTGGCTGGGATTGTGGTTAATAACGCTATCGTTCTTGTTGATTATATAAATTATTTAAGAAAATCGGGATTGAAAAAAACAGAAGCTATTGTTGAAGCCGGTAAAGTGAGATTGCGTCCGATTTTGATGACAACAGCTACAACCGTTCTTGGATTACTGCCTATGGCAATTGGTATGGGCGATGGCGCTGAAATTCGCGCTCCGATGGCTCTGACAGTTATCGTAGGTTTAATAACTTCCACTTTATTAACACTGGTTATTATTCCGACCGTTTATAGTGTTGTTTCGAAAGAGGTTTAAGGAAGTTATAAGGTTATAAGGTTATAAGGTTATAAGGTAGTGAATACTTGGTTGTTGAATTGTTTAGGCGTTTTGTATCTTATTACTAATATTCGTGTATTTTTTGGCAGGAATTGAATTTATATTTTTTTATGTAAAAACTCAAAGTAGGTCATTCCTGCATGTTTTAAGCAGGAATCTAAATGATGAAATTTAGATTCACGATAGCCCGCCTCAGGCGGGCGGGAATGACAAACTATAATGTCTTAAATCCAAGTTCAGCGATGAAATTTACTTGGTTGGTTCTGGCTTGTCCAGGTTAGGTTTTAATGTTGATGTTTTTTCTGTTCGTCATTTCGCTGTGCCCGCCATTGGCGCGGACGAACGAAGTGAGGAGAAATCTTAGAATTGTGAGAGATATTAGATTTCTCGACTTCGGTAGCTCGTGGGACATCCCGAGAGGTAGGGTAAATGACAGTAATAGGGGCTTAGGTTTTAGTTCTAATGACAATTTTTAGGTGGTTTGTAAGATTCATATAAATAAAAAAATATTAATAATTTATCTGTTATAATCTACTTCTCGTAAAAAAAATATAAAAGGGTGTTAAAATTGCAAAATAGTGAAATAAAAAATAATTCAAAAATAAACCTGATGTCAAGGTTGGCGTTAACGAGGCCAATAACTGTTTTAATGACCTTGGTAGCTTTGATTGTTGTTGGTTATATTGCCTATTCCCAAATTGCTGTTGAACTAATGCCTACAGGATTTAGTGCACCATTTCTCGGCGTTTATGCACCTTATCCCAATGCAAATCCTGAGGAAGTAGAACAATTTATTGCGCGTCCCATCGAAGAAGTGGTTCGAACTATTAAAGGAATAAAAACCGTATCTACACGGAGTTTTACTAATGGCTGCTGGACATTCCTGCGTTTTAATCAGGGGATAGATATGGATTTAGCCTATAGTCAGTTACGCGATCGTATGGAAAGGGTTCGTCCAGATTTGCCTGACGATCTGGAAAGAACCTATATCCGCAAATGGGGTGATGATGATGATCCGGTGATTTGGCTGTCACTATCGTACGATAAATCCCTCGAAGATCCGTTTTTTCTTGTTGAGCAATATATTAAAAAACCGATGGAACGGATTGATGGTATTGCGAATATCGAAATTTTTGGCGTTGATGAAAAATCGATCCAAATTCAGGTTAAGCAGGACGCTGTTAAGCGTTATAAAATCAATCTTTATGAAGTAATAGAAAAACTTCGTAATGATAATTTCGCTATCTCATCAGGTAATCTTAGAGAGGGTGGGCAAAAAATATTTGTTCGTTCAGTTGGCAAATTCAGGACATTGGAAGATATACGAAATATTCCGATAAAAGGACCGAATATAGTACTTAAAGATATTGCAGATGTGGTTTATGATGTACCCGAACGCAAATGGGTGCAGCGTGTGAACGGCCGTCCGGCCATAGAAATTGCAGTATATAAAGAATCTATTGCCAATACGGTACAATTATCCCGTGAATTTACAAAAAAACTGAATACTCAGTTAAAAGCAGACCGTAGATTATCAGGATTTGAAATGCGCATACTTTTCAATCAAGGCGATTTTATTCTAGAATCATTAAATAATCTGAAAAATGCAGGAATTTGGGGTGGCCTGTTCGCATTTCTGGTGCTCTATTTTTTTCTTCGCCGTCTGCGTATGACCATTCTTCTTAATATCGCCATTCCACTTTCAATAATGGTAAGCATGACGGTGCTCTATTTCCTGGGTTGGACGCTCAATCTGATAACGATGATGGGACTAATGGTTTCTATTGGCATGGTTGTGGATAATTCCATTGTTGTTGTTGAAAATATCTACCGTAAACGCAAAGAAGGACTTTCCAATAGAGAATCGGCCGCCATTGGCGCTTCTGAGGTTGGGTTGGCGGTTACTATGGCAACATTTACCACAATAGTTGTATTTCTTCCTTTAATATTAATGAACGATAATGCCGGTTTTCGTTTTTATATGCTTAGAATTGGTCTGCCGGTAATTATATCCTTATTAGCTTCCTTATTGGTTGCGATGGTTTTTATCCCACTTGCATCGAGTCGTGTTGTGAGTAAAAAGGAAGTTAAAGAACCCGGAATCATTATCAAAGCAAACGCGCTTTATAAAAGATTCCTTTCATGGACACTTGTCCATCGTTTAGAAACTTTTATTGCTTTAATGATTCTCCTGATTTCATCTGTCATGATTTCCGATAAAATTGCTTCAACCGATAATATGGAAGGAAATATAAATAATTTCCGCTTGATATTAGACTTGCCGGATAATTATACATTAGAAGACGCCGACAGAGTCGTTAGTGTTATTGAAGATACAATTATGGCGAAAGCAGATATTTACAATGTAAAAGCGATAGACACAGGATATAGATCCCAAAGAGCACGTTTAAATGTATTTCTATATCCGGAAAAAAATCAATATTGGTACGATGTTATCTATAACGGAATCAGGAAAATTCTCGGTATTTATGAAATGAAATATATGCCGAGAGATGAAGTTGTTGAGGATGTAAAAAAACGATTACCTCCATTTCCGGGGGTGGAAATAAGGACTACATGGAGACAAAATTCCAGTGATGATGATGCTTCCCTAACAATCAGTTTATTTGGTGATGACACAAATAAACTGGCTGAATTATCCAAAGAGGTAGAACGACGCTTGCGTGCGATTAAAGAAATTGTTAGTGTGGAAACAGACCGTGAAAAAGGAGAAAAGGAGATTAGGCTGCACATTGACCGTAAAAAAGCTATGAAATATGGTATTAGCCCGCAAACAGTTTCAGGCACTATTATGTATGCCCTGCGTGGAATCCAACTGCCAAAATATCAGACTGAAGAAAAAGAGGTTGACATAATTGTTCAGCTTCGTAAAGAGGATAGGGAGACAATGGGGCAATTGAAAAATATTACATTTTTCTCAACTAATGGAAAAGAAATTCCGTTGGATGCCATTGCATCTTTTACGGTAACTAAAGGATTCGGCGCTATTCACCGCGAAGATGGAAAAACTTATCTCGGAGTAAAAGTTAATACAACTAAAGATAATATGGGCGAATTGTTTGGAAAAATTGATCAGGCAATGGCCGGTTTTCAAATGCCTTACGGTTATTCCTGGAGTAAGGGGCAGAGATTTCGCAACATGAATGAAAGTAATGACAGTCAGAAGTTTGCTATCTATCTTTCAATTACCTTTGTCTTTTTATTAATGGGAATCCTGTTTGAATCGTTTGTGCTGCCTTTGTCGGTTATTGTTGCCATACCCTTTTCCTTTGTTGGTGCCTATTGGCTGTTATTTATTACCGATACGCCTATGGATATGATGAGCCGCATTGGTTTTATTATTTTAATCGGGATCGTTGTTAATAATGCTATTGTATTAATCGATTTGGTAAATAGATTACGCATACAGGGAATGAGTCGTTATGACGCGCTTGTTTCAGCCGGACAGCACCGTTTTCGTCCAATTTTAATGACGGCATTTACAACAATCGGTGGACTAATCCCAATGGCGGTCGGTAATACAAAAATGATCGGTATCCCTTATGCGCCTATGGGAAGGACGATTATTGGCGGACTAATATTTTCTACAATGGTTTCATTGATTGCTGTTCCCTGGGCTTATACGGTATTTGATGATATGCGGAGTTATTTCAGGCGTCTGGTTGGCGGTATAATTATTAATAGAAAAAATGATGATAAACCGGTTTTAGATACAAAAGAAAAGGCACTCATAAACTAAAGATAGAGTTTTATTTTGTGTCTTGGTGACTTTGTTGCAATCGTCATTATGTTTGTTAATTCCCCAATTCTATAAAACAATTAGCCACGAATCCTAAATGGAAGTATTCCGAAAAGATAGTTAATAAATAATTTTTACTCGATTTCTACCATCTTTTTTTGCTGCCTTTAATGCTTTGTCAGCTTTTTGAATAAGTGTTTTATAGGGGGATTCCGGTGCGATAGCGAATGTAGCAGAACCAACACTGATGGTTACATGGTCTGAAACCATTGAAGCTTTATGGGATATTTTTAAATTACTGATTTCTCTTACACACTTTACCGCCACTTTACCTTCACGATCTTCTGTATTTGATAAAATTATAGCAAATTTTTCCCCACCATAACGGGCGACTAAATCGGTTGGGCGGGAAGTGGCTTTAGATAAAGCTTTGGCAATATTTTTGAGGCATTTATCTCCGGTTAATTGTCCGTGTGTATCGTTATAAAGTTTAAAATAATCGATATCGATCATAAGTAGTGTAATGGGATTAGATTCCCGTACGGATCGTTTCCATTCTTGCTCTAAAGTAATATCAAAATGGCGGCGGTTTGCGAGTCCTGTTAGAGAGTCAGTATTTGATAATTGAGATAATTGATTGTTAGCGTAAGTGAGTTCATCTTCTTGTTGTTCGATAACTATGGATCGAAGCATAATCCGCCTGATTAATACAATGAGTATTAATGTTATTAATATACTTGAAATGAATGCGATGTAAGGTGAAAGATTACGCATAGAGGAAAGATATTCATTCGTTGGATAGGCAGATATTTCTATGGAACGGCCGTTAAAGTCCTCTAAGATTTTAGTACTATAATATTTTTTATCTGATGCCGCTGTAAGTTTTTTTGCATTATTAAATATAGTTATGATATTATCAGGTTCGGTAATGTCCCTTAAGGTAATATTTAGTTTGGTTAACTGTTCTAGTGAAATGGAATTTGTGAAAATACCGGCTATATCTATTGCCGTGGCAATAAATCCTTTTAGTTCTGTACTCTTTCCCGGGAAATAAACAGGAAAAAAAAGTATATATTGGCTATCCTTTAAATCCGGTTTTAATGACGGTAGTTGTTTAAAAGCCCAATAATCAGATTTATCAGTTGCTTTAACAAGTTTGCGAAAAATAGGATCTGCCGGGTATAGGCTTATACCGAGCAGTCTTTTCTGCATTTTTTTTGGAAAGACATAATAAAAAGGAAAATATTCATTATACCTACCAGCTGGTATAATTGTGTTATTTTTTGAAACCTCTTTTAAGCGAAACCCCCAAAATTGCTTTCTGGCGATAACCATAAACGTGTCTACCTGATATTTTTTTACACGGGGTATCCAGGCAATATATTGAATGTTATGATGTCGATTGATGATTCCGCTAACAACTTTTTTATATGAAGCAAAATTCAAATTAAAATTAGTTGAGATATCTTGAACAGCGTAAATCCCTTCAAGATTACTATCGAGTTCACGATAAAAAGAGGATACCTTTTCATCAATGCTGCCATTAAAAAGGTTGTCAATTTTATCTTTATTTAATTGATCAAATTCATAATAAGAGAAAAAAGAAATGGTCAATCCAATAAGAAGAATTATGAAAGAAATGAGATTATATCGTTTTGTCATATTATCCGAAATAAGAAAAGAATGCTATGATTTTTTTCTTACAGTTTACAAAATTTTAACGATAAAGTAAAGCAGGTATTTAAATTGATACCTTTCAATTACCAATATACTTATTATCATAATCTACAGGTTTTAATGTTTCTAATATGCAATTTTCAGTTCAGAAGAATATCAAAATTACTCAGTTGTTTTAATAAACAAACGTGTGGCTCTTAAAAATCAGAAGTCATAAAAAGATAAATCTTCTGGGATTTAATGGGTCAGTAGATTGGGGCTGTTTGTCATCGCGAGTGTATTTTTCGAAGCGATCCATCTGTTAAGGATTGCCACGTTCCGATATAAAGCACCGGAACTCCGTGCTCCTACAAAGTCGGGCAGGCATAGGCAGGCCACGCCTCAAGCGGGTAAACTACAGCGCAATGACAGTTTGGTTCTCCCAATTCACTGACCGATTACTCTGGAATTTAATATTTAGTTGATTCCCAATTGGAATATCCTTAACTTTGTATAGTTGCACATGCAACTAA
>JAUVIB010000408.1 GCA_030592985.1 Calditrichaceae bacterium
CGCAAACTCTGATATTTTATACCCTTTTTTATATGCTGATATTAAAATTTCAATATCGAAGAGGAAACCGTCTATTGTTGTTTTTGCAAAAAGACTACGCGCTATGTCTCCTTTAAATAACTTAAATCCACATTGTGTATCTTTGAGATGTTTGGGAATGGGAAGATAATATCTCGCGATTTTTCTAAAAAGAAATGAAAATATCTGTCGATGCCAGACTAAGGGGATGTGGATAATACTGTCCGCTAAGTGTCTGGAGCCGATAGCAATATCAGCATTTTCCATTTTTATTAATTCTATTCCACGATTAGCCTGTTCCATTGGGATATTTAATCCGCTATCCATAAACAAAATGATATCACCTGACGATTTCATAATACCCCTGCGGACGGCGCTACCTTTTCCCCGATGAGTATCTGCTTGCAATATTTTTAAAGAGTTATTTGTATTTTCTACCATGGAGCTGCAAATTTTCAGTGTATTATCGCTGCTCCCATCATCGGAGATTATAATTTCTCCTTTAAGTTGGTTTGAAGTTAAAAAGTCATCAGCGGCAATAATATCATTTTTAATTTTCAACTCTTCGTTTAATACCGGTATTATGATTGAAAAATCCATATAAACTATATTTCCTGTCAGATTAAATCGTACTGTCAATATAATGAATATTTACTTTTTTATCCAATCAATTTCCGCGCTTAACATACCAAGAAGAATAAGGATACCTCCAACCCAGGCAATGGAGCTGAGAATTTCACCTGCAAAAATATATGCAAAAAACGTGGCGAATACCGGTTCCATGGTAAACACCAGAGCAGTACGCGTGTTCGTTGTATATTGCTGCATGGCTGTCTGCATTAAAAAAGTATAAACAGTACCGAAAAGAGCAAGATAGACCAATAACATAATATGGTTGGATGATGGAATATACAGTGGTGTGTTTGAAAATGGCAAGGCTGTTATGCTTAATAATCCTGTAACAGATAACTGTACTGCCGTTAGAAGATAAATATCGTTTTCCCGTGAAAATTTGCCGGTAAGTATTATGTGAAATGTTACAAGAAAAGCACAAATCAAAACAAGATAATCACCCTTATTCCATTCAAGAGGATTTCCGCCGGAAAGTAATAACAAACCCGCGGTCGCTATAGCGACACCGATTAGGGCGTTTTTTTTAGGGTGTGCCTTAAAGAAAAGAATTGAAAATATGGGCACAAAGACAACGGATAAACCGGTGATAAATCCTGCATTAGACGCTGTTGTATATTTTAATCCGGACATCTGTGTGACATAGGAAAAAAAGAGTAAGCTGCCAAGCAAGACACCATGTTTTAATGTTTTTATAGTGAAATTTGATCTTCTTGGAAGAGCAATAAGTACCATAAAAATTGCGGCCAGAAACAAGCGAACCGCAAGGAAGCTGGGTAGTGGAACAACTTCAAGAACCTGTTTTGACAGGATAAATGTTGTTCCCCAGAAAAGTGTAACCGATAGTAGTCCGAGGTCAGCGGTGGTTTTTGATATGGTTTTTTTCATTTGACTCTGTTTGTTTGAAATAATCTTACTAAGATAGGAAATATTTGATATTGTTGCGAGAAAAAACGGTTAATAGTAAGTATTGAATTGATTTTAATTGTTAGGATATTATGGGGATGTCAGGGTCAATAGTCCTTGCCAGTTTCAGAGACGGGATATTGTATCCGTGTCTATCCGTGACTGAACCTTTTTTTATCTTTTGATCCAATTCCGCACTAGATTATTAATTTTTGCATCATAATCCATAATAGTTTAATTTTTTACGTTAAAAATGATTTAGAAAGGATTATTGATGAAAGCAATTGAGCATTTGCAGAATGCCAATGAACCATTGTTAAGTTTTGAAATCATTCCCCCCAAAAGAGGCGGTGATATAGAAAGCCTGTTAAAAGTAATCGACGACATTGCTAAGTTTAATCCTCCGTTTATCGACATTACCAGTCATGCGGCTGAAGTTAGTTATGAAGAAACGCCAACCGGAATTCAGCAAAAAATTAAACGAAAACGTCCCGGAACATTAGGAATTTGTGCATTAATTCAAAAAAAGTATAATATAGATGCGGTTCCACATATTCTGTGTCAGGGATTTACAAGAGAGGAAACAGAAGATTTTCTTATTGAATTGCAATATCTTGAAATAAAGAATGTCATGGCAATCAGAGGAGATGACAAGGGATATAAAAAGCCCCTTCGCGCAGGGAGAACAACCAATGAATATGCGGCTGATTTGATTAAGCAAATCGCTGATATGAATCAGGGAATCTATTTGGAAGAGGACCTTCTTGATGCTAAATCTTCGGATTTTTGTATAGGAGCATCCGGCTACCCTGAAAAACATTTTGAAGCGCCCAATATAGACATGGATATTCAGTATTTAAAGCGTAAGGTTGAAGCCGGTGCAGATTATGTTGTAACACAGATGCTCTTTGACAATAATAAATATTTTCAATATGTAGAAAAATGCAAAAACGCGGGCATCAATGTGCCTATTATTCCGGGTATTAAAATAATAACTTCAAAAAAACAGCTAACCACTATTCCGCGTAATTTTTATGTGGATATTCCTAGTAAATTAACATCGGAAATAATGAATGCAAATCCAAAAGAAGTTGTTGAAATGGGCGTCGACTGGGCTAAAGAACAGGTGGAAAATTTACTATCTAAAAATGTTCCCGGTATTCATTTTTATATTATGCAGAACTCAGGACCAATAAATTTACTATTAAAGAAACTTGGCATTAATTAATATAGATAATAGTGAAAAGTGTTAGTGCTAAGAACATATTTCCCTGTATTGTTTAATATGATTTTATCTGATACAAATTGATACAATAAATTAGGTTTCATTTATTCCATGTTCTTCATATTAATCCTTTGTCTTATCGATCTTTATAAATATAATGAAACATTTTTGCTGAAAATACTTATATGAGGTGCAATAGACAATAAATGAAAAATATCAGTTTATGGAGGTCGTCATGCGTGGCTTAATAACCGCCTTAATTTTGTTAACAACTATGCTCATTTCCTGCAGCGAAAAAAAAATGCAATCCGGAATTGATTATAATAATTTTGATAAATCGTATAGCCCTAAGCAGGATTTTTACCGTTATGTGAATGGTACCTGGCTTAAAAATACCAAAATTCCTGCGGATAAATCAAATTATGGCGCCTTTGCCGTTCTTTACGATGAAGCTCAAAAAAGGATGAGGAATATTATTGATGAAGCCGCTAAAAAGAAAAATCCCATTGGATCGGATGAACAAAAAATCGGTGATTATTATTCAAGTTTTATGGATACAGTAAAAATAGAATCTCTTGGTATAAAACCCTTAAAACCATTAATTGCCAATATTAATAAAGTTAGTAAAAAAAGTGAATTACCACAGCTTTTTGCTTATTTGCAGACAATTGGTGTGCAAACACCATTCTCTTTTTATGTGGCACAGGACGGGAAACAATCCGATAAATATATTTGTTACATCAGTCAGTCGGGCTTAGGATTGCCGGACCGTGATTATTATTTAAAAAAAGATGACAAATTCGAAGAATTCCGCGACCAATATAAAAAATATATAGAGAAA
>JAUVIB010000441.1 GCA_030592985.1 Calditrichaceae bacterium
ATAAAGGCTTAGAAACAATACGATACGTTAAAGACCGTAAAGGATTTTTAATCACTAATGGTCAAAGTGCGGCGATGATGACCGATATCCTTGATATTGACCGCTTCCATATTGGCAAAGTGAAGAGAATTATAACCTCTAAAATAATGGGAATACCTATGGACAGAGGCTTTATCCAGTTTGTGCCTGCAGGTATACGAACATCTATTGCTTATCCCACACCGATTCAAACCTCTAAGGACTTTTATAGAGCAATGAAAAGCAAGGTTTTTCAATCAATCGTCAATCAAATCGGTGAAGAAGAGCTTTTCCGCTTGTTAAGAGAAGACGCCCAAAGTAAAGGTACGCCAATTAATTTATTATTGAAAAATCTTGAAAAATCTCTTTCGGGAAAAAAGAAAAAACGAGAAATAAGTTATTCCTATGTAGGAGGAATTTATTCCGATAGACGCCCATGGAATGGAGTATTAGCCAAATTAGGAAAAGAAGACAAGGATGCAGCCTGGATGTTTTCGATTCATACGGCTAAAGGTAAACCTAAGCCGGTAACCGTGCAAATGGAAGAATTCTATACAGAAACAGCAAAAAAAGCAAAAATTGCCTGGAATGGCGGATATATTCTAAATCCGGAGCTCGTTGGCAAGCTGGGACTGCCTGAAACATATATTGGCTCACCTCTTGGATTACTAATTAGTAAAAATGAAGTTCTTTGTCCACCCTTATTTAGTAAACCGGCTTTGCTTGTTTTAAAAGATCACAGTCTTAGAATTGAACGGATTAGTAGTGAAAATGGTTTTATTATATTCAATAAAAATGAAAAACTTGATTTTAAATCAGAATATTATAATCATTCTTCAGAGGATCATCCTTCCTATTATGATCTGTTTCATAATCTGGAGAGTATAAAATCGGATGGACAGATTGTTGTACGTTTAGCGGGTAATATTGTAAAAGAGATCATTCATAGTAAAAAAGGGGATGAAATAAAAATTATCCCCGTCGGCTTAACCTTGTTAATTCCGAAACGAGTTTATTCGGAAAAAATATTTATAATAGGTAAGCCGGTTAAAATTAAACTTATTTCTGATGAAAAAATTAATTGGGATGATGTAAGCCATGCCGTCGAAGCAGGCCCCTTGCTGATTGATAAGGGGAAAATTGTTATTAACATGGAAATCGAAGGATGGAAAGCGCAACACTCTATTAATACCCAGGCTGCACGACTTGATTTTACCGATATGCGCGGCCCAAAAATTGCCGCCGGATTAACGGCTAACGGTGAATTACTTGTATTGGCGGTTAACGGACGGATAAGGGAGTCTGTTGGCGCCACTCATCATGATATGGCCGAGATTTTAATATCCTATGGCGCCGAAAAAGCCATGGGCTTTGACCCCGGAGGGAGCAGTACTTTGGTAGTAGATGGAAAAACGCTTAATATTTCTCCCTATAATAAAGACTATGAGCGTGATATTTACTCATTAGAACCACAACCACGCTTTGTTTCTAATTCTGTAATGGGCTGGCTGGAACATAAACGATGATAAGTGAAATAGCTATTGTTTTGGGCGGCGGAATCAGTGCTGAGGGAGTGCTGCCTTTTTGGACGGAAGACCGCTTAAACAAAGCTGTCAAATTATATCACACCTCTATGGTATCAAAACTGCTGTTAAGCGGTAAAGGAAGGGATGATTTCCCCGTCACCGAGGCGAAAGCAATGGGAGATTATCTGATTGCAAAAAATATTCCACCGAAAGATATAATACGCGAAGAGTTATCAAGAGATACTATCCAAAATGCATTTTTCTCCGCCATCATTCATTTAATTCCGATGTGTATTAAATCGGCTGTTATTATAACCAATAAATTTCATCTTCAACGCTCAAAAATGATATTCGACCATGTTTTAGGAAATATAATTCATCTTGAATATCTATCTGTGTCAGATAAAAACATCGATGAGAAATTATTAAATCAGCGAAATCATACTGAACAAGAGTTGATAATATTTTACAGGCAATTATTCTCTTCTTTTGATAAGGGTGACCTGAAAGCTATACATGATTTTATTTTTAATCCAATAAACAAATATTATTCAAAATACCGGGAACTGGAAGTGAAACTATCCCGGGAAATGGTACTTTATTAAGTGAAGTATCTCTCTTTGTTAATTAAGTCATCCGTTAAATAAATCTGTAATTGCCGCGATTAAATAAGTCAAATTTGTAATAAATCTTCAGAAACCGCTTCGTAAATTAAGATATGTGATTTAAAAAAAGTTCCGGTATAATTGAACAATCAAGAGAATTTTACTAATTTACCATAATTGTCAAAATAAAAGAGGAGTTCAATATGTCACAAGAGATATCTCGCAGAGAATTTATGAAACGCGGATCATTGGGATTAGCAGCCGGAGGAGCATTGCTTTCCACCAGTGCAAAATCCTATGCGCAAATTATTGGTTCAAATGAAACAATAAATATTGCGATTATCGGTATACGTGGTCAAGGCGGAAGTCATATAGGTGGTTATGCTAAAATGAAGAATGTTAGAATTAAGTATCTTGTAGATATTGATGAAAACCAATTTAGTCACCGGGTGAAACAAGTCGAAAACATTGCCGGATATCGTCCGTCAACGGAATGGGATATGCGTAAAGCCTTAGATGACAAGGAACTTGATGCTGTAAGTATAGCAAATCCCAACCACTGGCATGCTCTTTCTGCAATCTGGGCAGCTCAGGCCGGTAAACACGTATATGTTGAAAAACCGGCGTCCCATAATGTGTGGGAAGGGCGTAAAATGGTTGAGGCAGCCAGAAAATATGATGTATTAATGCAAGTTGGTTTTCAAAATCGTTCACGTATTAATACAAATCGGGCAATTAAATTTTTGCATGATGGGAAATTAGGGAAAATATACATGGCGCGCGGCCTTTGCTTTAAACCCAGAGCGGATATTGGTAATTATCCGGACGGGCCGATGAAGGAAGGGGAGAAATATCGAACAAACCTTGAGAGTAGCAAATATCATACACCTTATACGAAAAAATACCTAAGTAAGGTACATTACGATATGTGGTTAGGACCAGCGCAGGAACGGCCGTTTAACCGCAACAGATTCCACTATAATTGGCATTGGCATTGGGATTACGGCAATGGCGACACCGGCAATCAAGGTCCTCATCAGTTTGATATAGCACGCTGGGGATTAAATAAAAATGAATTTCCTGTTAAGGTTCACTCTTCGGGTGGTTATTTTATTTATGATTCGTCCCAGGAGACGCCGAATACTCAGACCTCTGTATTTGAATATGCCGACGGTATCA
>JAUVIB010000257.1 GCA_030592985.1 Calditrichaceae bacterium
AATAATGGGTTTTATGAATGGTATACCATACAAAATAAAGCGACCGGCTCCGGAAGTTATAGAGGTTCGGCCGGTGTTCTGCATAAAGCCATTGAAATGCTGAAGCAATGGGCGCAGAAAGAGTTGAAATAATATATAGGCAAAAATTATGAAAGTATTTTGGATATTTTGAAATTGAATATTCTGAGTCTATCTTTTCGGTAGTGCGACCGGCCGGAAAGCGGTGATTATTACCTAAAAATCCAAACAAATGCCGCAGTTTATTCATTTCCCGATTTTTCTGTACCTCTTTTTTGTAAAAGATAGGTTCCTGTGATAGTGAGTCGGGCAAAAATATTAGAGGAAACTAATGAAAATAAATAGCAATCGTTTTATATCGGTTTTAAGCTGTATTATATTTTGTTTAGTAATTATAACAACAGTCAGAGGAAACGGGCATCCGGCAGGGGGAAAGCAGTTTCTGATAAATAATTGGCAATTACAATCATCCTATATTGTTAAGGATGGCGGTAAAGAAATTTCTTCTTCCGATTATCAAGCTGAAAAATGGTATAAAACCACAATTCCCACAACGGTACTTAGCGCGCTTGTAAAAAAAGGGGTTTATCCGGACCCTCGCAATGGATTGGATTGTTATTTGATTCCGGATGCGTCTATCGAATTCAACAAAAAATATGATCTTGAAAAATTCAGTCATCTACCGAATCAGCGTAATCCATGGCTTGATGCCTATTGGTATCGCACTGAATTTATGTTTATGGAATTTCAGCAGGGACAGCATATTTGGCTTAATTTCAATTGCATCAATTACCGTGCTGAAGTATGGGTAAATGGTAAATTGATAGTCGGGAAAGAAGAAATGGCCGGTATGTTTCAACGATTTCGGTTTGATGTTACAACGCATATTAAACAAGGGAAGAATGTTTTGGCCATAAAAATATTCCCCGTCGATCATCCGGGTATACCGGAAAAACAGGTTAAAGTTTTTGGAGACTTGCGCGGTTATGGGGGTGAAATTTATCGGGATGTTACCGAAAATATGACCATCGGTTATGACTGCATGATGACCGTTCCCGACCGTAATATGGGCATTTGTCAGGAAGTTTATATTGATTGGACAGGACCCGTTGATATTCGCAATCCCTTTGTTATTACCGATTTACCACTGCCTGATACGTCGCGGGCGGAACTGACGATATCCACAGAGCTATATAACAACAGTTCAAAACCGGTTAAAGGCATTCTTCGTGGGATAATCGCGAAAGCTGAACTAAAATTTGAGAAATCTGTCGAATTGGAAGCGAATGAAACTAAGACGGTTTACTTCGATAAAAAACCGCTGATAGAAAATCCGCTTTTGTGGTGGCCTATAAATTATGGCAGGCAATATTTATATGATCTTGATTTGACCTTTGAGGAAAATGGACGTATATCTAATACAGAAAAGATAACATTTGGGGTACGTGAAATCACTTCTACAATGCACAAACTTGACGGCTGGTATGGGCGCCGAATTCATATCAACGGGAAGAAAATATTTTGCAGAGGAGGTTTTATTCAGCCTGAATTATTGCTCGATTGGGAAAAATTCCGCATCCATGACGTATTGCGTTATTTTGCCGACGCTAATATGAATCTGATCTATTTTGAAGATATCCCCAATCCTCCGGACGATTTTCTTGATGAATGTGACCGTCTTGGAATTTTGTTTGGTAATGATTTCTACGGTGCTGGCTGGATTGATGTAAGCGGTAATTATCCCGATGATTTAAATCTTTTAAAAACCTGCACTATAGACCTTTTAAAACGTTATCGCAATCATCCAAGTCTGATAATGTATATGGCGTTAAATGAACATACGCCTCGTGAACAGGTTTATGTAATGTGGCGTAAACTTGTGCAGGAACTTGATGGCACCCGTTTTTGGATTCCTTCCGGCCATTTTGCTGATAACCGCAAAGATGTGCCCGAATGGATTAAAGCGGATCTGCCTGTCGGAATGAATGATTATGGCGGTACTTCCTATCGCTGGAAAGAACCGGTGACTTATTTTAAATGGGTAAGAGAAGACCGAAGCTGGATGTTTAAGATGGAATCTGGCTCTGCTTCTCTGCCGCCCATCAGCAGTCTGGCCAAATTTATTCCCGATTTAGGAACAATAAAAAGTGATAATGATCCTTTCCCATTAACGCCAACCTGGGCGCATCACGGAGCGAATGGCTATTATTATGAATACGATGCAGCAATTCGCCGCTTATTCGGCGAACCAGAAAGTGTGGCCGATTACTGCTGGCAGGGACATTTGGTTACAGCCGATCAGCATCGTGCTTTTTATGAAGCGGTGAATCACAGGATGTGGGATATAACCAGTGGTTTTACCGAGTGGAAAATCAATTCCGCGTTTCCTGATGTTCAGTGGCAAAATTTTGATTATTATTTAAAGCCGGGCATAAGCCATTTCTATATAAAACGCGCTTGTGAGCCTCTTCATATACAATTAAACTTAATCGACAATATGGTAAGTGTTATCAATACGCGTTTAAACGCCCAATCGAACCTTAATGTACGAGCAGAGATATATGATTTAAATTCGAAACTATTGTGGGAGCAAAACAGTAAAACGGATGTTTCTGCCAATAGTTATAAAGAAATATTTAACGTACCATACCCGTTAAACGCTACAGATGTTTTTTTTGTTAAGCTTGAACTAATAGATGCCCATCAGCGGCTTATTTCGGAAAATTTTTATTGGCTGCGCAATAAAGATACAGAAGATTATAAGGCCTTGCACACTTTAACCCCGGTGAAACCCGAAACGGAATACCGTGTGGAAACCGTTGGAGAAGAGATACTTGCGCATATCAAAATAAGCAATCAATCAAAACAAATTTCATTTTTTACTCAGCTTGCTTTAACGAATAATCATGGTAATGAAATCCTTCCCGTATTTTGGGAAGACAACTATTTTAGTCTGTTGCCGGGTGAGACCAGAGAAATCACTGCAAAGTTATCTGCAAAGGATGCCGGATCCGGTGAAATAAAACTGGAAGTCGGTGGATGGAATGTTCAAAGCAGTTATCAATGCAGTAAAATTGAACTATCGAAAAACATAGTAAATGTCGGTGAAGAGCTGACCGCTACTGTAAAAATTTCCAACACATTTCTTGATGGCAGCCGTGTGTGGCTGTTGGTTGACGGTAAAACGGAACAATCAAAATGGGCATGGGCAAGAAATGGCAAGAGCGTTAAACTTCCATTTAAGGTTCGGTTTATCAAGCCCGGTAAACATGAACTGAGTATAGGCAGCATTAAAACAGAAGTCCGTGTCAAATGATTCTTAAAATCATTTGTTATTGCATGAATGATAAAATATAAAACTACTTTTGCGTTTTTTTATTATTAATTATCTTATTAGAATCATTTTCTTTCTTAAAATATGGTTATCGGTTTTTAATCTATATATATAAACACCGCTAGCCAAATTTGAGGCGTTAAACGTAACGGTGTAGTCACCTGCAACTTGTTTTTTGTTAACCAGGATAGAAATTAGTCTGCCGTTAATATCAAAAATTTCTAACTTAACCGGTTCGCTGTGATAAAGGGAATAGCGAATTGTTGTGAAAGGGTTGAAAGGGTTAGGATAATTCTGCTTTAAAATAAAAGACACCGCTGTATTTGATCTGTTTCTTATGCTGGTGATTTTAGGGCGAAAAGGACTTTCGGCAATCCATATATTTCTTTTATTATTATTTTTATTTGTCCAAATAATTGCAATCTTTGAGCTGTCCTGATAATTTAAATATGTAATATTTGGATGTTCATTGAGTCCTGAAATTTTTGATATAGTTATAATTGTATCTTCATATGAGCTGGTTCTTGTACTTATTAAAACTTCGGTATCATCACCTCCCGCAATTGAATCGCTTTCAAAGGCAACAAATGGATAGGTATAGGGAATAGCGCTTTTTGTAGGTGTATCATAAAAAAAAGCTTGCGGATTGTATAAATTACAGTCCGCTATTTTTACCGTATCTGTATTATAAAAAGAACCATTATGGAAAAAACCATTTATTATTGTCCATATACTATCTTGTAGCAGTTGAAAAGAAATTTTTCCGAATATACTTTGCTTCGGATTGACAGCAGGGCCATTGGAGATTTTTGTTTTTTTCCATTCTAATGATAATGAAGTGTTTAATTCGGCTAAGTATATTTCCGAAACACCTTGATTCTTCTTTTCATAAACAATTTTTGTTTGCTCGGTAGAGTATGCAGAATAATCATACTTAATTATATCTGGTGAAATGCATCCTTTGTTTTCTATTACAACCGTATCATTTGGACTACTGCTATAATCGCAAATTAAAAGTCTGCCTTTTTGAATCCACGCAATATGATTATTAGAAAGAGTCATCTGTGGGTCAGTTTCCAACGAATCGGCAAATAATGCGATTGAGATTAAGTTATTATTAAAATTTATTTCGGCGTACCAAATTTGCCAATATCCATCCTTTATATTCTCCCAGGCAATCCTTTTCCCTGATATATTAAGATTGGATTTTCGCATAGAATCGCTTGTAACGATTATCTCCTGACTAATATTGGGAGAAATTTGTTTTAAATAGATAGTGTATATTGAATCTTTTTGATTAACCCAGCAAATATGGGTCGGTGATAAATCGGCTCCTTCGTTCGGGGATAAAACATCAACATCATAATTATCTCCTGCTAAGGTGACGAAAGGGCGGGATTTAAATTCCATAGAAAAAATATTTCCGATTAATACACTGAGTAAAATCAGATTAAAAATAAAGGTTTTCATCTTATTTTTCTCCCAAGTTAACAAAAAAATATAGAAGCGCTTAAAATATAAAAATTGATTAGTTTATTTTTTTAGCATTAACATAAAGATATATTTACCTGCTTTTTATTTTAAAGATGGATAAGCATTAAACAATTTGAGGGTTTGCAAAGGGATATCGGGGAAGAGTCAATATGATTCCTTTTAGACATCCCAATATTCCATCTTTTTTTCAGCTTATCATTTTTAGTAAAGGAACTAATTTTAAAGCTATGGTAATCTCTTTTATTTAAGCATATGATATGCAAGGATTATCTCACAATGTAATATAATTTAACATATAATAAAAAAATATGAAGAAAAATTAAATATTTCTTTTTTATGTAATATTGTGGCACTTTTAAAAACAATCGCATTTTTGTGTATCATTCATTGTTTTTTATTTTGTTCAAATCTATTTTCTCTTTAATTTATTCACAATCTGATTAATAAAAGAACAAACGATTGTATTTTTCGAAATAACGATACTATTTTACCTTAACGGAGGATGTATAATGAAAAGTCTAATTTCAAAATTATTATTAACATTTTTTCTATTAGGC
>JAUVIB010000290.1 GCA_030592985.1 Calditrichaceae bacterium
CTTTGCGAATAATTAACATTAAAATTGAAAACGATCTTATCAAAAGCCGCTTTAAAATCATAGCCCAAGCCGAGATTGGTATTTTTTGATCTCATATAAGCGGTTAAAGCATTTGTTTTACCTGGTATTCCCCGATCTGATTCTAACCATTGCATATTAATAGAAAACAGATATTTATCGAATTTATAGTTTAAACGCGTAAAAATATTTTGCGATTTAATATCAGTATTAACTCTAAGAGCATCGTCTACATTACCATGTGTATTTGTGTAAGTATAAGGATAATCACCGTTGCTCTTTATAAGATTATATGATAAAAAAAATCCCAAATTTTTAAAATTGCCTGATATACTTGGCTCTACATTTAAAAAACCGTAAGAACCTCCTGTAAAACTAATTCTATTTTCATTCTTAAAATCTTTTTTGGTAATAATATTTATAACCCCTCCAATAGCGCCGCTGCCAAATTTAGCGGAACTACCTCCTTCAAAGATTTCAACCCGTTCAATTATATTGGTAGGAACTTTAGATAGATCGGCATCACCGCCAAGTTGATTATTTAGGGGAATGCCGTCAAGCAGAACCAATACCTGGTTAGTTCCACTTCCCCGAATAGATATTTTTTGTGGGCTTCCAACGCCACCGGTAGAATGAATTTCTACTCCGGGCGCCTGCTGTAATAATTCTCCAACGGATTGAAAGTTATTTTTATCTATCTCCTCCCTTGTGAATATTTTTGGGTATCCAATAGGCTGATTAAAATTACTTTCGCTTGATACAACAATTTCATCTAATTGAAAAAGGCATTGTTTTAAATAGATTTTTTTTTCGGTTGGCTGATCATTATAAACATTTATATCTGAAATAGATTTACTTTTATAGCCAATATAACTGATAGAAATCGAATATGAACCTGTTAGTAGGTTGTCAAATTGGTAGTATCCAAATTCATCTGTTGATGTGCCACCACTTGTTCCATTGAGCATAATGTTTGCGCCGGATAGTGGTTTACCTGAATTATAGTCATACACATATCCATATATTTTCTTTGTGGATTGCCCAAATGCCACATAGCAAAATAATAGTAAGATAAGTAGTATTTTTGAAAAATGTATCAATTTGTTTTCTTTCTTTAAAAATCTAATTAAAATTATAGAAATTCTTGCTCTTAATGTTTATTGAGTTTCTCTCCGTTTAACTTTGTGTAAAGTGTTTCTATTAGCTTTAAAGATTGCAAAAAAAAAGCCCCAACCTTTTAAGATGAAAAAGTTGGGGCTTTAAAATAATATTTATATTATCTAAACTCTACCAAACCTTATTCCTCGAAGGTTGTTAGTAAATAAATCTATTCGGCAGGTCTCCTGACTCTAAGCATCAAACCAAATATTGTGACCTTCCCATCTAACATTACGTTATAGACAGTGGTGTTAATTACAATATTTGTAGCTTATTACAGTAGCGGGGCTGTAACGGATTTTAACCGTTTTCCCTATTATCTCAATTTGAGAACCGAAAGATAGTCTTTCAATTAAATCAAAGAACAAATACTTTAATGTGTTTCATTATAACAATTTAAATATAAATGAATTAAAAATAAAAAACCAAATTTTTTTAAATAAAAATTATTTCATTATCTGATACAATCATCCAGTGTTGTAACTGGGAAATTCCGGGTATTTAGGTAGTCTATTCCGTGATTTACGACATTTCCATTTGAAATGAATAGTCTTTTGAAGTAATATTTAAGAAATAATAAATGGAAAATGGATGGATTTAAAAGAAAAGTTAACTAATATCCCTGCCAAGCCGGGATGTTATCTTTTTAAAGATAAAAACGGGACCGTAATCTATGTGGGAAAAGCCGGTATCCTGCGTAATCGGGTACGTTCCTATTTTGCGGCATCCCGTCCACAGCATCCTAAATTATCTGCGCTGGTTAAACGTATTCGTGATATTGAATGGATTATTACAGACTCCGAGGTTGAGGCGCTTATTCTTGAGAATAATCTCATAAAAAAGTATAAACCACGCTATAATATTGATTTAAAAGATGATAAAAGTTACCCCTATATCCGCATAACCAATGAAGATTTCCCGCGAATTTTCATAACAAGAAAAGTAGTACGAGACGGTTCAACCTATTTTGGACCCTATACCAATGTAAAGAATGTACGATATGCCCTATTAACCCTTAAAAAAATATTTCCTGTAAGATCCTGTATACATGCATTAAAGCCGGATATAGTTAAAGCAAAGAAAATTGATTTATGTTTAGATTATTATATCAATAAGTGTAAAGGCCCTTGTCAGGGTCGGCAATCATTAGAAGAATACGATGGAATGATTCGTAAAATAAAACACTTTTTAAAAGGAAAAACCAACGAATTATCTCAGGAATTACGCGCTGAAATGAATTTACTCTCGGAAAATTTAAAATACGAAGAGGCAGCTCGGGTGCGTGATAAAATAGAAGCGCTGGAAAATTATCGTAATGCCCAAAAAGTAGTACAGACGGATTATAAAGACCGCGATTTTATGGGAATGGCTAAGGAAGATGATGACGCTTGTGTGGCTATTTTTAAGATTCGCGAAGGAAAGATTGTTGGGCGTATGCATTTTTATATGAGCCGGGTAGAGTGGGAGAGTGAGAAAAATATACTGCAATCATTTTTAAACCGTTATTATGACGATACCGATGATATTCCGCGTGAAATATTCTTACCGTTGGAGATAGGGGAGACGGATACATATGAAAAATGGCTCTCGGAAAAAACCAGAGCGCGGGTAACGCTTCATACACCCTTAATTGGTGAGAAAAAGAGACTGATGAATTTATGTGTAAAAAACGCTAATTATCTTTTGCAGGATTTGAAACTTCAGAAGTTGAAGAAACAAGATTATCTGGCTCATTCAGTGCTGGCTCTGCAGCGGGATTTAAGGCTTGAAAAAACACCAAAAAGAATAGAGTGCTTTGATATCTCAAATATTCAGGTTAAAGATCCGGTGGCCTCAATGGTCAGTTTTTATAATGGTAAGCCGAAGAAATCAGAATATCGTAAATATAAAATTCAAACTAAGGATACACCGGACGATTTTGCTATGATGCGCGAAGTGCTGTTGCGACGTTATAGCCGATTATTGCGTGAAAAGAAGGATTTTCCCGATCTGATTGTTGTAGATGGCGGCAAGGGGCAGCTCTCAAGTGCTGTGGCTATTTTAAAGAAGTTGGGGGTTGAAAACCAACCAATTATTGGCTTGGCCAAACGTTTGGAAGAGATTTTCTTCACGGGGTTAAGTGATGCCCAGATGATACACAAAACATCATCGGCCTTAAAATTATTGCAGCAGGTGCGTGATGAAGCCCATCGTTTTGCCGTTACTTTTCATCGTGATAGACGCAAAAAACGCACAATTACATCGGAATTGGATAAAATAGAGGGGATTGGAGATAAACGCCGTTATTACTTGTTAAAGACTTTCGGTTCGGTTAAAAAAATTAAAGAGACAACGGTTGAAGATTTACAAGTTAAAGGGAAATTGCCGAAGAATATTGCGCGGAAAGTGCATAAATATTTCCATTGATTTTGCAATTAAGTGTGGTGTACTCTCAATTGTGGGAAAAATAGCCACGAATGCACGAATAAAACGGCAGAGATTATGATAAAACCCCTGCCGCAGCATTAAGGATAACGTATAATTAGTATTTGCGATTAGCAGTCAGCAGTCAGCTTTTACCCGGCACCAGTTTTTAGTTTTAAGCTTTTACCGAGCGCCCAGTAACGAGCACCGCTTTTCCATTTTATCCGTTATTCTTCTCAAACTCAGCCATAAATTTAACTAAAGCTTCTAATGCTTCCATTGGAACCGCATTGTAGATGGAGGCGCGGCATCCGCCAACGGAGCGATGTCCTTTAAGTCCGATCATACCTTTTTCTAATGATTCGGCAATAAATTTCTTTTCCAAATCTTCACTCGGCAGACGGAAAGTTACATTCATAATGGAGCGGCTGTCTTCTTTTACCGTTCCTCTGTAATAATCGCTGTTGTCGATGGCATTATAGAGTAAATCTGCTTTTTTGCGGTTTATTTTCTCCATCTCTTCCACACCGCCCATATTTTGTATCCATTCCAGAACCAGTTTAACAACATAAATTCCGAAAGTCGGGGGAGTGTTGTAAAGAGAATCCTTACCACCGATAATTTTATAACTTACCATTGAAGGAATATTAGCAGGACTTTTTTCTAATAAATCTTCACGAATAATCACAGCTGTAACACCGGATGGTCCCATGTTTTTCTGTGCGCCGGCATAGATTAAAGCGAATTTGCTTACATCAATTTTGCGGCAATTAATATCAGATGACATATCAGCAATTAAGGGTACGTTGCCGGTCTCGGGAAATGATGCCCACTGTGTTCCGGCGATGGTATTATTAGAAGTGATATGAACATATTCAGCATCCGGGTTAATTTTTATATCATAGGGGATATAAGAGAAATTTTCATCTTCTGAAGAGGCAATAACATTGATACTTTTCTCTAATTTTTGCGCTTCCTGTATTGCCTTTTTTGCCCAGGATCCGGTATTGACATAATCGGCTTTTTTGTCATTTGGTAACAAGTTTAGTGGAATAGCTGCAAATTGAAGAGTTGCGCCACCTTGAAAAAATATCACTTTATACCCCTCCGGAATATTCATCACTTCTTTCATTAATCTTTCTGCGTCTTTAATAATTCCGTCAAATGTTTTTGAGCGGTGGCTCATTTCCATTACAGAGAGACCTTCGCCTTTGTAATTTAACAAATCTTCCTGAACCTTCTTAAGAACATCAAGTGGAAGAGCCGATGGGCCGGCATTAAAATTGAAAATACGGTCGCTCATGTTAACTCCTTTTGTTTGTATATTAATTGATTTATTTATTAGTAATTGAAAACTTTCACAATATACAAAGTTTTTGTAAAATTGAGAATTTTTTTAAATAAATATTGAAAAAATTATGCAAAATAGTTATAAATTTAATTGACTTTTATTTAATTATTATTTATTATGGTGTACCATAGTA
>JAUVIB010000358.1 GCA_030592985.1 Calditrichaceae bacterium
AATAAAAACGACAAAGTAAAAATAAGGATAATAGTGATATTTTTCATTATGTAAACTCCTTGTAGAAAATTCTGTAAATAATGTAGAATAATATCAATCAAAAATCAAGGGAAAATTTCAACTTTTGACTGCCCGCTGTCCTGCTCCGTGCCCATCCTTTATAAATTGGAATTAACAAAAATAATATTGGAGGAAACTAACAAGGTAAAAAGAGATGAAGTAGCACTTCTCGTAAACCGGAATATTAGGATAGAATATCATTTACAAAATTGTCTTAATTTTTTTAAAAACAAGTGATTACTCATATAATATTGAAAGTATCTGTTAAAATCATTACATTTACGACTAAAATCTCCAATTTTTATTAAATCTTACTTGAATAAACTTATGAGGATTTAGATTATGAAGAAAAGGATAATTACATTTATGATAATGCTGCTTTTTTTAACAATATCGTGTAAACAACAAGAGGATAATCCATTCTTTAAAGAATGGGACACACCTTTTTCCACACCACCGTTCGCTGAGATAAAAAATGAGCATTACCTGCCTGCTTTTGAAGAGGGAATTCGTCAGCAGCAAAAGGAGATAGCTGCAATTACGGCAAACAAAGATGCTCCTACTTTTAAAAATACTATAGAAGTTTTGGAACGCAGTGGAGCTTTCCTGGATAGAGTTAACAATGTATTTGACAATCTCACTTCTGCATTAACCAGTGATACACTTCAGCAGATAGCAAAAGAAGTATCACCTCTTCTTTCGAAACATTGGGATGATATAAAACTAAATGTTGAGTTATTTAAAAGAATAAAAGTGGTATATGAGCAAAAAAGTGAATGGGATTTAACGGTTGAACAAAACAAACTACTTGATAATTATTATAAAGATTTTATTCGGGGTGGAGCAAATTTAAACGAACGAGATAAAGAGAAACTTCGTCATATTAACAAGGAACTTGCCCTTCTTTCTTTGAAATTTGGCGAGAATGTATTGAAAGAGAATAATAGCTTCGAGATGATAATTAATAATGAAAATGAATTAAGCGGTCTTCCGCAGAATGTGATCGCATCTGCAGCTGAAGCAGCCAAAGAACGAGGCCATAATAGGAAATGGGTATTCACTCTGCATAAACCCAGTCTGATTCCTTTCCTACAGTATTCCGATAAAAGAGAGTATAGAGAAAAAATGTTTAAAGGATATATTACCCGAGGTGACCATAGCAATGATCTGGACAATAAAGAAATTGTTAAAAAAGTAGTCAACTACAGAATTGAAAAGGCAAAGTTATTGGGTTATGAGAGTCACGCCGATTTTATTTTAGAAGAGAATATGTCCGGGAAACCTGAAAATGTATACAAATTGCTTGATCAAATATGGTCGCCTGCGCTAATTATGGCTAAGAAGGAAGCGGCCGGACTGCAGAAAATGATTTATAAGTCGGGTAAAAAATTCAAATTAATGCCTTGGGATTGGTGGTATTATGCAGAAAAATTAAAAAAAGCAAAATATGACCTGGATGATGAAATTTTAAGGCCTTACTTTAAATTAGAGAATGTGCGTAACGGTGCTTTTAATGTGGCCAATAAATTGTTCGGCATTACTCTTACGGAACGGAAAGATATTCCGGTTTATCATAAAGATGTTAAAGTATTCGAAGTGAAGGAAGCCGATGGAACACATATCGGTATTCTTTATACAGATTATTTCCCCAGGGCGAGTAAAAGAGGGGGCGCCTGGATGGAGGCTTATCGTAAACAGTCAAGGCAGGAGGGAAAAAATATCACACCGATAATCTGCAATGTTTGCAACTTCTCAAAACCGAGTGGAAACAAGCCGGCATTGATTAGTTTTGGTGAAGCAACCACCTTATTTCATGAATTCGGCCATGCGTTGCACGGGCTATTATCGGATTGTACTTACAAATCCCTTTCAGGGACCTCTGTTGCCAGAGATTTTGTAGAGACATTTTCTCAGATAATGGAAAACTGGGCGGCAGAACCGGAAGTATTGAAAATGTATGCCCGTCATTATCAAACAGGAGAGCCCATACCGCAGGAATTGATTGATAAAATTAAAAAAAGCAGTCATTTTAACCAGGGTTTTGCCACTATTGAATATCTGGCTGCTGCTTATCTTGATATGGATTGGCACACTTTGACGGAAGTTGAAGATTACGATGTCAATAAATTTGAAACCGAAGCATTGAATAAGATTAACCTGATTTCGGAAATTGTTGTACGTTATAGGAGTTCCTATTTTAGCCACATATTTTCCGGAGGCTATTCATCCGGATATTACAGCTATATTTGGGCAGAAGTGCTTGATGCCGATGCTTTTCAGGCTTTTAAAGAAACAAGTTTATTTGACCGAAAAACGGCCCAATCATTTCGTAAAAATTTGATATCCCAAGGCGGCACGGAAGATCCCATGGTTCTTTATAAAAGATTCAGAGGCAGGGAGCCGGATATTAATGCTTTATTGGAAAGACGGGGTTTAAAATAGATCTGAATAAGCTGAAACTATATTATAAAACAGTTTTGAAAAAGAGAGCGCCTATCGATTCACAAATAGTCGGAGCGCAGACAAAACCGTATCATTACAAGGTAACTTATAGGGATATATCTAATTATTCAGCTTCAATCTTTGATGAAAACAGTGCGTATTACCATGAGAGCAAGGGAAATGAAATAATTGCTCATCCCCTTTTTCCCGTTAAAATATCATGGCAGATTGTAGAACGTTTGCATACGTTGTGGGATATAACCTTTCCTGTAAATTTGTTAGACCATCTGATACATCAATCGGAGTATATAAAAATATTTCGTCCGATAAAGGCGGAGGAGGATCTTGTGGTGCAGGGAGAATTGATCGCCCTGGTTCCGCATAAATTAGGTGTTAAGCTTACTATCCGTTTTAACTATCGTGACCAAAATGAACAAGAAGTAATAACAGAATATGTAGGCGCTATTTTGCTGGGCGTTAAGTGTATGGACGAGGGAAACGGAATTGCTGCCGCCCCTGAAATTGATAGAGTTGAAATAAAAGAACCGTTTCAGCAGATATCAATACCGGTTCATCGTTTAGCCTCCTATATTTATGATGGTTGTAATGATATTGTAAATCCCATACATACAAATCGCACTTATGCCAAATCGATGGGCTTACCGAATATTATTCTTCAGGGTACGGCAACACTCGCTATGAGTGTGAGCGCAATCATGAACAAAGCGTTGAATACCAATCCCGAAACGATAGAGGTGGTTGCGGGGAAATTTATCGGTTACGTACTCCCACCGGATAACTTATCCGTACGGTTTATAAAAAAGGACCGGCATGAATATCTTTTTGATGTAGTTAATCAAAAAAAAGAGACGGTAATAAAAGGTGGATATATAAAAATTAAGTAACAAAACACAGGAGAAGGTTATGTATGATCCTAAAAAAGACGAACAATGCAATTTACATCTTAAAGAACTAGATAACTATTCCCGAATGTTCGATTGGGTTGATCGCTGGGCAGAAGAAAAGCCTAATGAGATTGCTCTTATCGAATATAATACCGGGGAAGAAGTAACCTGGAAAGATTTTGCCACCAAATCTAAAGCATTTGCGGCAAAACTCCTGAAAATTGGTATCAAAAAAGGGGATGTCGTTGCAACCATGCTGGTTCTTTTAAAAGAACATGTCTATTTAATGTATGCCTGTTACCGTATCGGCGCTATCATTGCTCCGCTTGATCCCCGTTTGAAAGAACATGAAGTGGATGAAAGTTTTAAAAAAATGAAACCGAAAGCCTTCTTATCACTTGGCAATACACCGGTAACCGATTTCCGTCCGATTATTAGCTCAATGATTAAAAAACATGGCAAAAAAAACGGTGGCGCCTGTGAAACCTTTGTTCAATTTCAGAAAGAAGAAGATCAAATCGTGAATGGCGCTGTCAGTATTACCGAATTTGCCAGTGATATAAAGAAAACTTTTATTCTATCGCTCATTACCGGGAAAGTAAAAAAAGCGCAAAAAGCGGTAACAAAACGTGATCCGATTTTAATCATTTTTACAACCGGCTCTACGGGTTATCCCAAGCCGGCACTACTTTGCTCGGAAAATATCCTCATGCAAAATATCGCTCTCGGTACAGGTTTTGATATGAAATCTGATGATACCATGCTTGTTAATTTACCACCAAG
>JAUVIB010000097.1 GCA_030592985.1 Calditrichaceae bacterium
CTTAGTTTGATTAAGGGAGTAATTCGAATTTTTATTGGCAAGATAATCTAAGGGATTTGTCTTGGATTTTAAAAAATAATTCGAAAGAACTTTCGCTAGCTACTAAATGAAGGAGTCCGCGTATAATTTTGATACCCTAAACGTTGTTTGTTATTATTAAAATTACTTTTGAATATTCGGAAAATGAAAAAACACGGACTTTTTCGACATATATTATTTTTTGTTAGTATGATAATACTATCGGGGCAAAGCTACGCCCAATTTGGTATTAAACTTCCTCCACCTCCCCGTGTTGTCACTCTGTTTCAGTTGAAACCGACTTTTTTTCAACGCTATGCCATGGATTCAACCGTTTTCGCGATTAAATCGAACAAAGATGTTCGTAAAGTTGAGATGGATTCCTCTGCCCAATATATATCAATACGCCGGTCACTTGATAAAACTGATTTTTACCTTCCCGCTGTGGTGGATATGGATACCTATATAGATATGCGCATGAAGGATGATATTCATCGGGCTTGGAAAGAAATAAATATTAAACGAATTAGTGCAACTCAGGAGAAATCCTCAGGTGCATTTGAATTGGATATTCCCTTCCGTATAAAAAACAAGACCTTTACCAGGATTTTTGGGTCAGACAGAATTGGTTTGAGGGTGACCGGTAATATTTCATTTGATTTGTCCGGCCGGGCAGAAGAACGTTCCGGGTCGGCGGTAAGCGCCCTTGAAAGTCAAAATACATTCAGTCCGCGGTTTAAACAGACCCAACAATTTACCATTGAAGGTAAAATTGGGGAGAAAGTATCGGTTTCTGTTGATCAGAATAGTGAAGCGACAACGGATATTGAAAACACACTGAAACTTCGATATAAAGGGGATGATGATGAAATTATTCAATCGATTGAAGCGGGAAATATTTCCTTATCGCTCCCTTCAACAAAATATGTAATGTTCGGCGGTTCCAATAAAGGATTATTCGGATTAAAGGCAACCGCAAAAATCGGTAATTTGAATATTACAACCATTGCATCTTTAGAAAAAGGGCAGCAGCAGGAGCTGGAAATATCGGGAAACGCCACAGAAGCAAAATCAACCATTAAAGATGTCGATTATATTAAAAACCGTTACTTTTTTGTTGATTCTCTATATCTGGATCATTTCCCCAAAGGCTATACTGATGATGTGCAGAAATTTACCTATCTCGACGGGAAAGATATATTCCAATTGGATGTATTTGTAACTGCAAATTATGGTGAGCCGAATATAAGATTTGCAGTTGCTGCCGTAGACCCGGAGAAATATGAAAACATGCCTGCTGAAGATGTAGATGAAATTAGCGGTACGGTCGAAAAACAATATTTTAAACGATTGACACCCGGAACGGATTATGATTTTGATCCCTACCGAGGCTTCTTCTGGCTTAATCAATCGATTAACCAGGCGGCCGTATTAGCAATCGCTTACCTGACGTCTGACAGAACCAAGCGGGGAACTCTATATGAAGAATGGGGTGATTCGACTTCTGCTAATAATATCGTTTTAAAACTAATTAAACCGAAATCCATGAATCCTACAGAAGACTATAAAAGGACTTGGCCGTTAATGATGCGTAATGTCTATTCTCTCGGCGGGACTAAAATTGAGACGGAAGGATTTGACGTACGCCTCGAATACAATAAAAACGGTACCCATGAGGTGCGCCAGGATGTTGACCCAAGGCGTTTATTTTTAAATTTAATGGGATTAGATCTTGTAAATAAAAATACAGAGCTTGAACCGGATGATATCATCGATATAAACCAATATACTGTGGATCTTGTAAATGGAATATTAATTTTCCCTTCATTACAGCCTTTCGATCCATTATCAGATGCTCCGAGATTCAATGAAATTGCCGATAAATATCGTGTTGAAATGTATGAACTCCCTGATACAGACAACAGCGGGTTTAACGATGCCAGTAAGTTTGAATTAGTTGTAACATCAAAAAGCAGTAAATCTACTTTTAATCTCGGATTTTATGTCCTGGAAAACAGTGAAGAAGTTACCCTGAACGGCGTCGCATTAAAACGTGATAAAGATTATATTATAGATTATTTTAGCGGACAGCTTACGCTAACCTCCATTGAAGCCAAGAGAAGCAGCGCTAATATCTCCATCAAATATGAACGGGCTAATCTTTTTCAATTAGACAAAAAAACGATTATGGGTGGCCGTACAGAATATAAACTCGGTGAAAATTCATTTATCGGCTTAACTGCTCTTTATTTAAATAAGTCAACACTGGACCAAAGAGTACGAGTCGGGCAGGAACCTTTTCAAAACTTTGTTTGGGATATAAATGGAAAATTCGTTTTAAAACCCAGGTTTCTTACAAAATTGATTAATGCTTTGCCTTTTTACGAATCGAATGTGGAATCGTCCATCAATTTGGAAGGAGAATTTGCACAGGTTTTTCCTGATCCGAATACTCTGAACAGTGAAAAAACCGGTGATAATAACGGAGTGGCTTATATTGATGATTTTGAATCAAGCCGCAGAACAACAACCTTAGGAATCCAATACCGGGCATGGAATTTGGCCAGTCCACCTGCCGTGCTTCCGGCTCTTGTCCCCGGTGACGCCAATGGTGATGTTAGCGGAAACATTATGTCTGACCTGCTTATTAATAAAGCGCGTTCTCAGAATGTAAGCTGGTTTAATCCATTTCACCAAGTACTCATCAAAGATATTTGGCCAAACAGAGATGTTAACTCGCAGACAGGCCAGACAACGCCGGTATTAGGCGTCGAGCTATTTAGAGATGCAGACAGCGATCCTGATAGCTCCTGGGGCGGGTTTATGCGTTCCACCATTAATTTTTCTAATCAGCAAAAAACCAAATATATTGAATTATGGGTTCTCGGTTATGAGGGGACGGTAAATATTGATATCGGCCGGATTTCAGAAGATTGGTATCTAAAGGGGAAAAATCATGCCGGCAGGCCGAGCCGTGGAGGATTAAACTATGAAGATGAAAATCGAAATGGGGTTTTAGATGAAGGTGAAGATACCGGGGTGGATGGTATCCCATTCGGGAATCCCGGAGCCGATCTATATGATCAATGGAGCGCTCCAAAGCAAAATGCTATTAATGCTTATGACGGGTATGATTACAGCCAGCTAAACGGAACGGAGGGAAATTCACAATCGAAAAATGCCAGGTATCCGGATAGTGAAGATTTGGATGGAGATGGGCAGCTTAATGTATTTAATGACTATTTCGAATATTCCTTCTCATTAGATTCCAACGATGTGGAAGCTAAAAAATGGATTGCCGGAGCTACCGAAAAGGGTTGGCGTCAGTTTAGAATTCCAATTAAAGATTATAACCGCTGGGTGGGTAAACCGGATACTTCTTTTCAGCAAGTATTTTTTACCAGAATGTGGTTTAGTGATCTCCCTGTGGAACGGACCAGAATATATATTGCCACCATTGATTTTGTTGGTAATGAATGGGAAGAGAGCGGTGTGGCTGAGGGCGCTTTAGATTTTCCTGATTCGACTGATATTACTTACGTCAAGGATGACTCGGTTTTTACGCTTTCCACCTATAATACGGAAGAGAATGCCGATGAAATCCCCGGAGGTCCAGAACCATATCACTCACCACCCGGCGTATCCGGTGTACGGGATCGTATTACAAAAGCCTTGTCAAAAGAACAGGCCCTGGTTATGCATTTTAATAATTTGCCCGGTCGTTCCGTTGCCGAAGCAAAAAAATCGTTATATAGTCCGATGAACTTGTTAAATTACCAGCGCTTACGAATGTTTGTTCACGGTGACCGTTACGGTGTCCCCGAATCTCCTGATGTGGATTCATCGCGTATAGAATTTTATATCCGTTTTGGTTCAGATCAGAATAATTATTATGAATTCGGTGAAGATGTCTATGCGCATTGGAGTAAGTATAATGAAGTAGATATTGATTTAGATGAACTGGCAAAAGTTAAATCACTTCCGGGTAAGTTTCTGAAACTGGATAATAAACCAAATGCTTATTATAAAGCGGTCGGTCTGCCGATTTTAAGTACGGTTCGTTATTTTGTGATTGGAGTCAGGAATAAGGATGTTTTTGAATGGAGCGGCGAAATTTGGATTGACGAATTACGTATATCGGATGTTCGGGCAGTTAATGCTACTGCTATGAGAATAAAAACAAGTATTAAAATAGCCGATTTAATCAGCATCAATGCTGAATGGGAAAGCAAAGACGCCGATTATCACAATATAAGCACTCAATTTGGAAAAGGTAGTACGCGCGAAAGTCAAAACTATTCAGCCCGGCTGGCTTTCGGACGATTATTACCGGCCTCCTGGGATCTCGCTATACCTGTTGACGGTCGTGTTGCTTATAGTAGAAGTATTCCCAAATATCTTCCAAAGTCGGACATACTCAGTGAATATTCTAATGACAATTTTGAAGATAAAATTAAATCTCTTTTCGGGATGAAGGGACTGCCTGAATCATTAGATACCTTAATAACAGCCAACGAACTCTATGGTTTTGGTGTAAATGTTAAAAAACGGACAAAATCAAAGAAATGGTATTTACAATACACAATTGATAATTTGACCGCAGATTTCGATTTTTCTCTAAAAAAGAGCCGTAATTGGGAAGTATCTAATCAAAACGCAAAACAAGCGAGAGAGACCTTTACGTTTAGAGTTCCTTTTGGAAAGAATAATTTTATCGAACCGTTTAAGTTCGCAAAAAATATCCCAATCCTGAAATCTCTGAGTGATCAAAAAATTTATTATACACCAAGTTCGCTCAACATGAATTTGAATATCAGCGATTCTGAATCCAGAAAAACGTTTCGTGGTGATACAACAGAAACCCGAACAATAAATACTAATTCTGTACGCTCGCTTACTTCGGCCTATAAATTTACTAATAGCATGAATTTCAGCTACTCCCGATCTCATAAAGCTGATGCCGATTTTGTAGGATTGACTCATAAAGAATTACTGGAACAGATTTTCACAAAAGGTAATTTTGGACTTGAAACTGATATCAGTCAAACTTTCAAGGGTGATTTTAAACCTCAATTTTTAAAATGGTTAAAGCCCAATTTTTCGTATTCATCTAATTTCGCTTATCAGCTTGCGAGCGGTTATAAATATAAAAATAGCTCCAATAGTGTTCAAAAACGTTTTGGATTGACACTTAATCCGTCTACTTTAATGAAAATGATATATAATCCAAAAAAATCAACAAGTACAAAAAAAACATCCGGCCGGGGACGTCCAACCAAGAAAAAGAAAGACACAGCGGATAAATCAGACGCTGCAGCAAAGGAGTCGACCGATAAAAAAGGATTTTCTTTCCCCAATCCGTTATTGCTTGTCTATAACCTATTTGCTTCTTTTCAGAATATACAAGCAACCTATACGAATAGTGAAAAAGTGGGTAACAGCTATTTAAAAGGTATTCCCATTTGGCAGTATCAATTCGGTTTTGTACAGGATCCCGGAATCGATCAGGATTCCTCGCTCAATGTTCAGCTAAAAGGTCCCATCCTTTCATCCTCCGATGGAATTAAAACAAGTACAGGATTTACCGTTACAAAAAATATAAAAGTTTCATTGAACCATACGTACAGTGTGCAAAATTCGCAATCTGAATATGGCGCCCGGAAATCCGGGAGTAAAACAGGGAGTTATTATGTAAGCGGTGATGACCCAAAAGAGGATTTTGACGGATTAATGTCAGATTGGCGCAGCTATGTTCCGGATTGGAATGTAAAAATATCGGGGTTGGAGAAATTTTTATTCTTTTCACAATTTGCTAAGTCACTCTCAGTGGATCACGCCCATTCGAGTAAATATAGTGAACAGTTGGCTTTGACCCAAGATGGTGAATTTTTACCCAATAGCCAGACGTTTACTAATAGCTGGCAGCCTTTTGTGGGCATTAATGTTCAAACTGTTTGGGGAGTGCGTGGAAGTATCCGTTTAGTAAATAGCACAAATTTTAGTTTTTCTTCCGGAGGTGGAGCATCCAAAGCGGAGACCAATGCTTTTACGATCTCTTTAAGTTATTCAAAAATGACCGGCTTTCGCATTCCCATACCTATCTGGCCATTTAAAGGAAAGACATTTAAAAATCAACTAAATCTTAACCTTACTTTTGATTCATCTGCCAATAAAACCTTTCAAAAACAATTTAATGATCCGGAATTTGTTGAAAAACAAAGTAATTCTACCTGGAAACTCAGGCCATCGGCTACTTATCGCTTTAACACCCGTGTCCAGGGAAGTTTGTTCTATGAAATGGGTGGAACAGAAAATAAAATTACCGGAAAGTATTCTTATAAAGAGTTTGGGATTACTGTAAATATTGCTATTCGGGATTAGGGAGATAACAGGTGGATTGGATAAAATTAGACATAAACATTAAACCGCAGAGTTTGGAACTTATCGCACCATTCCTTTTCTCTTTAGGAGCGGAAGGTATAGAAGAAAGAACCAATAGGATTGCCGTTTATTTTAAACAAAGTTCCTGGAATAAAGAAATTAAAGATAAACTAGAGAACCTGATAAAAAATAGATTTCCGGATATGGAGAATATACAGATATCAGTTTATGAAATACCCACGGAACCATGGAATGAAAAATGGAAGGAAAATTTCAAACCCTTTAAGATTACTGAAAACCTGATGATTTATCCGGATTGGGAGCCTGTTCCCGTTGATAAAGAATTTGACACGATTATTATAAGTCCCAAAATGGCTTTTGGTACGGGACATCACGAAACAACACAATTAATTCTTGAAATTATCCCAAAGTATTTAAGTGATACTATTCAGGTTCTCGATGCCGGGACCGGCAGCGGAATTCTTGCTATTTATTGTATCTTAAAAGGAGCCGGCCATGTCACAGCTTATGATTTTGATCCTGTGGCAACTGAGAATGCAACTGAAAATATTTATTTGAACCACGTTGATGGTAAGATTAAAGTAATTACCGGTGAACTTCAGGATATTCCGCAGAAAAAATATGATTTAATAGTGGCAAATATAAATAAAAATGTCTTAATTAATATTCCTGAACACTTGGGGCGCTATATTTCGGATAGTGGTGTATTAATTATATCCGGACTTCTCAGGGATGATTTTGAACAGGTTGTTTCTGTATATAATAATAAATGGAACCTGGTCGATCAGAAGGCAAAAAATGAATGGATAGCTTTAGTTTTTAAGCCTTTAATTGATTGAATATAATAGGCAGATTATTCTTTTGGCATAACGTATAGTTTTTTATCAAGAATATAATTATTTGGTAAAATGGTTGTTTAGAATTAGTTTAAAATGTATTAACAAATTTAAGGATACCACATGTATAGATATTTTCTGAAATTTATGTTATTAACTTTTATTTTAATAACATTTTTTAATTGTGAGAATAATAATAATATTGTCGTTGAAACCGTCCCGTCAGTCACTAATCTATTAACACACTCGTACTGGAACCTGAAAAGCGATAGCCTTTATTATGTAGAGGCGATTGTAAAAGAACCGCAAGGGAATGAAAATATTGAAGTGGTCAGTATAGCGATCCGTAATTCCTCCGGAGACCTGTTGTATGAGGGAGTCCTATTTGATGATGGCGCATATTATCATAATGATAATGGTGATAAAATGGCTAACGATGGTATTTATACCGCATCATATATTCCGGCAGATATTACTGCAAATCCGGGTGTTTATAGCTTATTGGTAAAAGCGGAAGATAAAGATGGTAATATTTCAGAACCACAGGAAATTTCAGTTGTTTTTGATTTTTCAGACAAACCCCAAATAATTAATGTATCGGTCCCCGATACGATTAACAGTATATACGGAATTCAACATATTTACACCACAGTTTTTGATAGCAGCGGTATTGGTAATATAAAAGATGTCTATTTTCATCTGGAAGAGTGGAATAAACCGGGTGTTTTAAAGACTTATTTTATGAGTAATAATGGAACAGATGGGGATGTTGCCGAAGAGGATTCTATTTTTACCTATCAAATTGATTCAACTTTTGCGATTGCCAGAAAAGGCTCCTATAAACTAAGTTTTTTTATTGAAAATCTTTTTGGAGAAATAAGCGAAGCTGTTGAGCATTCTGTTTATTTTGTTACGGATAAGCCAATTATCACTAATATCGAAATGCCGGATTCAATGCTGCGGCCAACGGGATATGATACCAGGATTGATTTGATTCAAGTATGGGTTAAAGATGCTCAAGGGTTAGAGGATATTGAATCGGTATATTTTTATTCCAGAAAACCGGATGGTGAGCTGGCCAATAACGGAGATTCTATTCCCTTAAAAGATGACGGATTAAATGGAGATTATAAGGCCGGCGACGGCGTTTACAGCTTTATAATGATTATTAGTTCTTCTGCTTATATCGGAAATTATGAGTTTTATTTTTATGCCCGCGATAAGACGGGTAATTTAAGCGATTCTGTTACAAAAACTTTAGAGGTTTATTAACTTATGAAAAGACAATTGTTAGTTTTTCTAATCTTAGGAATGATTCAGTGGGTTTCATCTCAATCATTACCCAAAAGTGTTGCCGCTTTGACTCAGGACAATCTTTTTAATGGATATTTGTATGGAAATGGTATTTCTGATATGCTTTTCCAGGATTCTACAATATGGGTAGCAACGAATTATGGGCTTAATAAATCTACGGATACCGGTTATACCTGGATGTCCTATGGAACAAAAGAACATCTCGGGAAAGGCGGTGTTTCCGCAATGGCGTTGATGGATAGTTCAACTTTATGGATAGCTACTGTTTTTGATACTGTCGTTGCCGGCGGGCAGAGCCTGATTGCCGGCGGCGGGCTTAGCTATAGCCGTGATTATGGAGAAAGCTGGGTGCATATTAGCCAACCCATTGATGATGTTGATGAAGCGGATTATTACCCCACAACGACAAATGTCCAGAATACTACCTGGGATATTGCTTTTATAGATAGTACAATATGGATTACCAGTTGGGGAGGAGGTCTCAGACATTCCAATGATATGGGAAGAACCTGGGAAGTGGCCACCACTGACGGTGATACCTTTGATGTTAAGAGTAATTTAAATCATGTAGCCTTTTCAGTTTTAAACGAAAATGGTAACCTGTGGGTTGGAACAGCTGAAGGAATTAGCAAATCTACAGATAACGGCCAAACATGGGAACGGTTTACACACCAAAATCAGGAAGTACCCATATCAGGCAATTTTGTTGTATCATTGGCCTATCAGGAATATAATAATACGATATGGGCTGCGACCAATACGGCAGTAGATACTTCCGAACGCCGCGGAGTAAGCAAAACATCAAATGGCGGGAATACCTGGGATGTTTTTCTGAAAGA
>JAUVIB010000043.1 GCA_030592985.1 Calditrichaceae bacterium
CGGTAGCAACCATGAAAGCCGGAAAATATGCCGGTGTAGAAATGAGCGCTGCCAATACAATAGAAGAGTGCTGGGATTTGGTTAATACTTCGGAAGAAACCGGCGTTCCTTGTATGATTTTAGAAAATGTCTGTTATGCCCGTGAAGCCATGGCAGTCTTAAAAATGGTTCGTGAAGGCCTGTTTGGCGAAATTGTACATGCAACTTGTGGCTATCAGCATGATCTTCGTGGCGTAAAATTTAATCCGGGAGTTGAATTTGGAAAAAATGCCAAAGGTGAAGCGCGTTGGAGAACCCAACATTCATTAAAACGAAACGGTGATATTTATCCGACTCATGGCATTGGACCTGTGGCTACCTGGTTTAATATCAACAGGGGTAACCGGTTTGTCTCATTAACTTCGTCTGCAACAAAGGCAACCGGTTTACACGAATATATTGTTAATCATCCGGATGGTGGAAAAAATCATCCAAATGCTAAATTAAAATGGAAACTTGGTGATATTGTTACAACAACTATTAGCACAGCAAATGGAGAAACAATTGTTGTTAGCCACGACACCAACTTGCCACGACCATACTCCTGGGGTTTTACGCTCCATGGCAATAAAGGTCTCTGGGGCGGTCAATTTGAAGGGGCCAGGATTTACATTGAAGGTAAATCTCCGGAGCATGAATGGGAGACCGGCGAAGCTTATGATAAATATATGAAAAAATATGACCACGTACTATGGCAAAAGGAAGAAGCTAAAGCAAAAGGGGCCGGACATGGGGGTATCGATTACTTTACAATAAAAGCGTTTTTAAACAGTGTAAAAGCCGGTGTGCAGCCGCCTATCGATGTTTATGACGCTGCCGCCTGGAGCGCAATCACTCCCCTTTCAGAAGCTTCGATTGCCAGTAATGGAGCGCCGCAATTCTTCCCTGAATTCACACGTGGTAAATGGATTAATAATAAACCCATTTTCGGCTTGGAAGGATAAAAAGACAAAGCTTTGTAACGTAATAAAAATGGTTCTGCTCAAGTTTTACGGCAGTTTAATTAATAAAAAATAATATTATTACCACACAAATTAAAAGGAGAAATCATGAAAGTATTAAGCGTTATCTTGCTGAGTATTATTTTACTCATAGGCTGTAATCAGAAAGAAAGTAATAACACGGATTCGACAAATGAAAAGATAAGTAAATCAGAAGCGCCTGTATCCGGTTTACTTGTGGACACAATTTTTACCTTTGATAACTATGAAACAGGGAAAACACCATCCGGCTGGACACAGTATTTTACCGGAACAGGAACAAAAACGGATTGGAAAATCGTGGATGATAACGGAAATAACGTCTTAGCTCAACTATCTGAAGAGAATATCGAAGATCATTTTAACGAAATTGTATACAATGGATTTAAAATTAAAAATGCAGAGTTAGAAGTTAGAATAAAGGGTTTTAAGGGAGAAATGGATAAAGGCGGCGGTTTTGTCTGGCGTTTTATTGATCGTAACAATCATTATATTGTTCGTTCCAACCCTGAGGAAGATAATGTAGTGCTTTACAAAATGGAAAACGGAGTACGAACGGATTTACCATTGGTAGGCAAAGGAAAAACTTACGGAGTAAAAGTTGAGCCACTCGGTCTTGACTGGAATACTTTAAGAATAACTATTTTGGATGATTTGTTTACCGTTTATCTGAATGACAAACAACTATTTCAAGTAAAAGATAAAACTTTTACCAAAGAGGGTAAAATCGGTCTTTGGACGAAAGCAGATGCCGTAAGCTACTTCGATGATTTTAAAATTAAAAGTATTAAGTAAATTTTAGTAGATTGGTTGAAATTATACTTTCACGATGTTAATCAATTTAAATAACCTTTCTGTTTAGCAGGATAATCAGGGTTTTATCAAGAATAAATCAGAATTCGCAATAATAAAAGATAATTTAACTCTGTAACAATTCAATTGTCATTCTGGTATGTTACCTGCTTTAAACATACAGGTAAAAGCTTTAACCGGAATCTAAATTTGGATAATTCAAAAAAAAGGAAAACCGATGAAGAAATTTATATTTTTTTTAATGATGCTAATTTTCATTGGCCTAACATCTCAGGATATTTTTGCTCAAAAGACATTAGCGGGTGTTAAAGAAGAGATAGCAAAAACTGATTACAGCGAGGTAAGAATAAAAGAAATTCCCATGGCAATGCAGTGCTGGACTTTCAGGAACCTTACCTTTTACGAAACGCTTAAGAAAGTAAATAAACTGGGTATCAAATACCTTGAAGCTTTCCCCGGTCAAAAACTATCCGAAGATAGCGATAAAAAGTTCGGCCCCGGACTAAATGATGAAGATATGACCACAATAAAGAAGAAACTCAAAGAATATGGTATTACCTTGCGGGCATTTGGTGTAACTAACTTCGAAAACAATGAAGAGGCGGCAAAAGAAACCTTCGAATTTGTTAAAAAGATGGGTATAAAAGTATTAGTCCTCGAGCCTAAATATGATGATTACTCGATTATCAATAAAATGGTTAAAAAGTATAACATAAAAGTGGCCATTCATAATCATCCCAAACCTTCAAAATATTGGAATCCGGAAACGGTTCTTAAAAATGTTAAAGGCTTAGATAGCAGAATTGGAATTTGCGGAGATACGGGACACTGGCTGAGAAGCGGCATTAATCCTCTTGAGGCTTTAAGGATTTGCAAAGGTAGAATTATCAACATGCACCTTAAAGATCTTGATCAATTTGGTGTAAAAAAAGCTACCGATGTCCCCTTTGGTTCAGGAAAAGCAAACATTCATGATATTTTAGCCGAATTAACACTGCAAAATTATAGGGGAAGTATGTCCGTTGAGCATGAAAGGGATGATGAACAACCCGATCCCAGCAGCTCTATTGCCAAAGGACTTACTTATATTAAAAGCATCACTTACTACCAGGGATATGAAGAATTGATACATTGGGGCGGCAACAGTTATAACAAACACGGCTGGAACCATTACGGTCCCGGATATTTTGAATTGGATAAACAAAGTGGTATCATCACTTCAAGCGGCGGTATGGGCTTGTTTTGGTACAGTGCAAAAAAATACAGTAATTTTACCGTCGATTTGGAATACAAATGCGATGTGCCTCATACAAATTCCGGTGTTTTTATTCGCGTTCCTAATTTTGTGATAAGCAACGATTACATTCATCATTCCTTTGAAATCCAAATTGATGATGAAGCGGATCCTGTTCACCGTACGGGAGCAGTGTATGATGCTAATCCTGCCTTAAAAAATGCCGCAAAACCAACTGGTGAATGGAACCATTATCGGATCACATTTAAAGGAGACAATATAAAAGCAGAATTAAATGGCACCTTGGTTAATGACTGGAATGCCAAACCTGCCGGTAAAATTAAAGATTTCTCTTCCAACGGTTTTATTGGCCTGCAAAACCATGATTCTAAGTCCAAGATTTCCTTTAGAAATATTTTTATTAAAGAGTTAAAATAAGAGAGAGACAATGATCTTAGACAAATTTAAATTAGACGGAAAAACAGCGTTGGTTACCGGTGGTAACAAGGGTATTGGTAAATCGTATGCCACAGCCTTAGCCGAGGCCGGTGCTGATATTGTAAGTGTATCTTACGAAAAGGATTTTTTGGAGATTGAAAAAATAGTAACAAAGATTGGAAGAAAATTTAAAGGTTATACAAGTGATTTCTCAGATAGGAAATCACTCTATAGATTCATAAAAAATGTAAATAAAGACATAGAAAAGATTGACATCTTAATTAACAATGCCGGAACCATAATGCGCAATCCCATATTAGAACACTCTGATGAATACTGGGATAAAGTGATTGAAGTCAACTTAAGCGCACAATTTTTATTAACAAGAGAAATTGGCCGGGGTATGATTGAAAGGAGCTATGGGAAAATCGTTTTTATCGCTTCCCTGCTCTCCTTTCAGGGCGGCATTACCGTTCCCGGATATGCTGCAAGTAAAGGTGCTATTAAACAGTTAACACAATCATTTGCTAATGAATGGGCATCCAAAGGCATTAACGTTAATGCGATTGCACCCGGATATATTTCCACAGATAATACGGCGGCTTTACGCGCTAATGAGCAAAGAAATAAATCTATTCTTGAAAGGATTCCTCAGGGACGCTGGGGTGAAACAGAAGATTTAGCCGGAACAGCTGTCTTTTTATCCTCGGCAGCTTCTGATTATCTGAATGGAAGTGTTATTACCGTTGACGGCGGATGGATGGGAAGATAAAACAGGTAATAGTGAAGAATGTGTTCTTTGCACTTGGAAAAAAAAAATATGATTTTACTGGTTTTCACTATTCATTTTTTTACATCCGACGATGATTTTTCTTCTAACTTTCTATCAGATCGTTTTTCAACAACCATTTCAACTGCTTTCTTTTTATCTTTATTATAAAAAGAATCCATCGTACCATGGAGAGTCGTGGCCATTGAACCGCCACTTTTTCTGATTCGTAAAGAAATTCTAACAAAAATGAGTATTATAAAAACGAGTAAGCCAATAGACAATAAAAATTCAAACTGTTCCATAGTTGATACCTCAAAATATATCATTTAATACACACTTCACAAAAAGGAATCACAAAAATACAGTCAGGCAAATTTTAAACTATAATTTTGTCAGCATTAGTTAATAAATAATCTTCCGCTTCTTTCGACCAAACCCCATTATTTTTTTTAATTATTATTGCTAATTCTGCAAATAATGGATTCGTTTTTCCGACACCTTCAAAATCATCTAACGCTGTTAATAGAAGCGAAATCTGAGTATAAATCAGCTTTTTACCTCCGGGGATTTTTGGTAAATTTTGAACAGTTTCAGGCGTACAATTCAGACCACCCACATGCGTAACCATAATTGCAGGATCTAAAATATCATTATCTATTAAATCAACTGCTTCTTTTAAATCATCGCTATTACTAGCTGCAGAACCGATAATATGATGCATGTTATAATGAACATCATAAAAATTAATTTCAGCACTAAAATTCTTTTCTGAAGGACCGGCAAAAAAGTTCATACATCCTCCAATTGCCATAAGCTCGCTTGCTTGTTTTACTAAAGGTTTAATCGGTGCAAAAATAAACAGATCATCAAAACCTTTATTATCTGTTTCTTTCAGAATTTCCTCATTAGAAACATTTGAAGTATTAATAAATAATAATTTTACTTCTTTTTCTTTAGATTTTTTAATCGGGAATATCTTTCTTGCTCTATCTAAACGATTTTGGTCAACATCAGTAACTACAATTAATTTTGGCTTCCGTTCACTATTTAATAAAATATCTACAGCCGCCAGCCCCATTGGACCGCCACCTCCGAGAATTGCAAGATTACCACCATCTTCAATTCCCATTTCGTGCACATACTTATTGTTATTCTTATAATGGAATTGTTCTTTGAAAGCGGCAATTATGCAGGCTACAGGTTCGGCAAGTGATACCTTGAAAAATGAATCCCCATAACAAGGAATAAGGCAATCCATTTCTAAAGCTTCTTTCGGAATAATAACTTTTGTCGCATTTCCTCCAATATATTGGAAAGAATAACCGATCGCTTCCTGTTCTTTTTCAGGGTAGTTTATTGCCGGTTGAATTGTGTATTTCATCCCTTCTTTGAATTTATCTCTATATTTTTTCCCAACTTTTAAAATTGTACCACAAAATTCATGACCAATGAGAATAGGCGTTTCGGAAATATTATCCGGAACTCTTTTATGAGCCGCTCCTTGAATAACCGCTTTATAAGAGGACATGCAGATGCTATTTGTTTCCATTTCGGCAAGAATTTCATCCTCTTTAATTTCAGGTAATTCAAATGATTCTAATCTTAAATCATTTTTTCCAAATAATCTTAATCCTGTTGTCTTCATACTACCTTCCATTATCACTTATACTCCACATCTGTTTTGATATTGGAGTTCTCCAATAGTTTGATTTGTTGTTACCTGATGCCCTTGTAAAGGCAAAAGTCTTTCGTGAATAGCATCAATTATCCATTCTTTTTGAGGGAAAAACATATCTTCCAATTCTGCACCGGGAGTAATCCAGTTTCTCGCACCCACTATTATCGGTGGTCCATCCAATTCATCAAATGCAATTTGAGTTATTTGCGCCGCCATTGTGTTAAGGAAAGAACCTCTCTCAACAGCGTCAGAAGCAAGGACAATCTTTCCGGTTTTCTTTAAGGATTTGATTATCCTGTCGTAATTTAATGGATTGATAAAACGAGCATCGATTACTTCAGCTTCCACATTATACTTTTCCTTAAGAACGTCAGCTGCTTCCAAAGCAGTATATAAAGTTGCCCCTAATGTTACTATGGTTAAATCTTTACCCTGCCTACGTAGTTCCGGTTCTCCTTCTTCAACTTCATAATATTCTTTCGGAACACCTTCTTCAGCAAACATCTCTCCAACGTCATATAATTTCTGACTTTCGAAAAACAGCACCGGGTCCGTTCCACGTAAAGCCATATTCATCATTCCTTTCGCATCATACGGAGTTGCAGGAAACATAACTTTTAATCCGGGAATATGCGCAACCATTGAAGTCCAATCCTGAGAATGTTGTGCTCCGTATTTATTCCCAACAGAAATACGAAGTACTAACGGCATTTTGAGAACACCGGCAGACATAGCTTGCCATTTAGACATTTGATTAAAAACCTCGTCACCCGCTCTACCAAGAAAATCGCTATACATTAATTCAGCAATAACCCTTCCACCAGACAAAGCATAACCAACAGCTGAACCAACGATAGCACCTTCAGCAATTGGGGCGTTAAAAAGTCTATGGTAAGGTAGGACTTCCGTTAAACCTCTGTAAACAGCAAATGCGCCGCCCCAATCTCTATTTTCTTCGCCATAAAGAACCAAAGTAGGATCAATATAAGCACGATGAATTATCGCTTCAAATAGAGCATCACGCAAAAGAAACAGTTTCGTTTTTGAAAACAACTTGCCCTTTTTATCAAATGCATATCGTTCTTTTTTATTTAATGATTTAATTCTCGGATTTTCTTTTAAAGGAATTAATACTTCAGGTTCTCTATCATCAAATTTTTCTATTTTCTCGTTTGAAAACATTACTGTTGAAATATATTCAGAGTTTAAATTTTCCCGCGGAGAGATATCCATATCAATTGCTTTTACAAAATTTCTTTTGATTTTGTCCTGTGCAGAAATTTTATAACCTTCTATTTCATCTTCTGTGATAAGTTTATTCTTAATTAAGTACTGACTATACTCAATAATCGCATCATTATTTTCCCACAATTCCATTTCTTCTTTTGTTCTGTACGATGACGCATCTGACGGTGAATGACCGGAAAAACGGTACGTAATAGTATCTAATAGTACAGGGCCTTTTCCTTTTTCTAATATTTTTCTTTTTCGTTCAATTGCATCAGCGACAGCGAGTGGATTATACCCATCTATTCGTTCGGCGTGAAGTTGTTCTTCATTAACCCCTGCGCCAATTCTTGCAAGTGTACCAAATCCCATTGTCTCGCCAAAAGTTTGGCCGCCCATACCGTAGAAATTATTAAAATAATTGAATATGATTGGAGGTGCACCGTTTCTCTCTTTACCCCATAATGTTTTATATTGGTCCATCGAAGCAAATGCAAGAGCTTCCCAGGTAGGTCCACAGGCAGAAGCGCCGTCGCCGATGTTAGAAATAACTATTCCCGGTTTTTTATTAACTCTTTTAAATAACGCCGCTCCTGCAGCAATATCCGCCGAGCCCCCAACAATTGCATTGTTTGGCATACTACCGAAAGGTGCAAAGAAGGCATGCATCGATCCTCCAAGTCCTTTATGGAAACCGGTTACCTTTGCGAAAATTTCTGCCATTACACCATATATAATAAAGTCATAAGCTAAATCCTTACTATTTAAAGGTTTATTATTGTCCTCAACAATTCTTAGAACATCTCCATTCATATAAGTTTTCATGATTTCAAAAAGTTCCTCATCATTTGTTTTGGCAACGGCAGAAAAACTTTTAGCGAGAATTTCGCCATGGCTCCGGTGCGAACCAAATATTAAATCATTTTTATCTAACGTTAAAGCTTGCCCTACGGCAGCGGCTTCCTGTCCCATAGATAAATGAGCGGGGCCTTTATGATTGTATTCAATTCCTAAATAGGCACCTTCTGTTTTAATCTTATTAAGCGCCAATTCAAACTCTCTAATTAAAAGCATATCATTTAAAACCTGTTTTAATTTCCCTTCTCCAAATTTTTCCACTTCCTTTTTGAAATCGGATTTATATTGGTTCAACTGGATATCTTTAAATTTTAATACACCTGATTTTCTTACTTTATTTGGATCAATTAAAATTGATTTTGGCATTATTTACTCCCGTAGATTCAACTAATAATTAAAACTTTTTATTTAGTGTCTGAACGAAAAGTGAGGAAAATGTCATTTCGAGCGAAGTCGCCTGCCCTCGCCTGCCAACGTTTGCGGGCACGGCGCCAATTTTTAAGGCGCGGAGAAATCTATAACTCATTGTAAATGTTAAAGTTAAGATTTCTTCCTATGGTCGAAATAACGAAAAATGTGACTTTTCGTTCAGACACTATTTACAAATCCCAAAGGGTATCCTTAATCGCTTCCGATACCGTTGGATGTGGAAAAATAATCTCTTTAATATCTTTTACTCTAAGCTCTGACTCAATCATTATTGCAGCGCTATGAATAATTTCTGAACTCATACCACCAAGTAGAAATACACCAAGTAATAACTCAGTATCAGCATCAACTATTATTTTACACAAACCTTTTTCATTTCCATGCTCTGCATAAAAACGTCCATTGGCTCTAAGCTGCATTGTATTTACTTTAACATTATATCCTTCTTTTCTTGCTTGTTCTTCTGATAATCCAACGCCGGATAATTCGGGATTAGTATAGAGTACCCAGGGAACAGCATTGTATCGCATTCTATCCTTCGTACCAAACATTGCGTTTACAACTACTTCTCCCATTCGATACGCCGAATGCGCCAGTAAGGATTTCCCGGTAACATCTCCAACAGCATAAACGTTGGGAAGATTTGTCTGCATTGTATCATTTACAGAAATTCCTTTTCGGCTAAATTCAAGATTTAAATTCTCTAGTCCAATATCCTCCACATTCGGAACCCTGCCAACTGCTAATAAGACTAAATCTGCATCACAGCTAACTTCTTTGCCATCCTGAAGATAAATTACTCTATTATTCTCAATTTTATGTGCTTTTACATTAGTTAAAATATTACAACCGGCAAGAGATGTACGCAGCATTTTTGCAATCTCCACATCAACATTAGGTAATATTTCCGGCAGCATTTCCAAAACAGTTACCGTCACACCAATCATACTAAAATAGGAAGCAAACTCTAAACCAATAACGCCTCCTCCAATAATAACAAGGTTTTTTGGAAGTTTTTCTAAATTAAACATCTCATCGCTCGTAATTACATGAGATTTATCAACTCCGGATACAGGCAAAAGAATGGGAGAAGATCCTGTTGCAATAATGATGTTTTTTCCAACAAATATTTTTTCTTCAACTGATATAGTATTTTGGTCAACAAACTTTGCTTCGCCGTAAATAGTATTGACATTAAAGCGTTTCATCTGATAAGCAACACCTTTAGTCATCAAGTTTACAACCTTCTCTTTCCATGCCATTGCTTTGTCAAAATCGTATTTTGCTTTAGTAACTGATACTCCATACATTTCACTGTTCTGTGCTTTATAAAAAATTTTTGCGGAATTCAGGAGTGTCTTAGTAGGAATACATCCTTTATTTAGACAAACGCCGCCAAGAGTTTTTTCCTTTTCAATTATCAGAACATCCTTTCCTTTTGCTCCGGCTCTTTCAGCCGCAAGATAACCACCTGGTCCCGCTCCAATAATTATCAAATCATATTTTTTATCTAACATTTATTAACCTTTAATATTTTCTTTATATTGCTATTAGTAAATTAATCTCTTTAATTGCCAGCGAAATATCTTGTAAAAATCTCGCCCCGGCTGCACCATCAATTACCTGATGATTTATTGTGAGAGACAATCCAATGTGAGGGATAAATTTAACCTCATCCCCGGATTGAATTGGTTTAAGATTAATTTGACTAACTCCAAGAATTGCAGTTTGTGGTAAATTAAGAACAGGAGTAAAATGCTCAATTCCAAAATTGCCAAGGTTAGTAACAGTAAAAGTAGCGCCGCTCAATTCCTCAACTTGAATTTTATTTTCATGACAAGCGTTTGCAAGTCTTTTTATTTCATTTGACAAACCGAGCAAATTATAGTTTTGGGAGTTTTTAATAGTTGGAACCATTAATCCTCGCGCTGTATCTACTGCAAATCCAAAATGAATATTTTCATAATACTTAACTTTATCATCCTGTAATAAACTATTAATCACCGGATTTTTTGGTAAAACCTTAATAACAGCATACATCAAAAGATCGTTGATATTTACCTTGGTAAATTGTGAATCAAGTTTACTATTTTTAAATGTTTCGCGTAAAGAAAGTAGTGCAGCAGCATCAGCAGAACTATTTAATGTCAACTGCGCTGAATTCTGCAACGATTCCAACATTTTTTTGGAAATAATTTTCCGCACTCCTTTTATGGATTCTTCTTTAACTACATCTTCGGTTATTGTTTTTTTCGAAGAAGAAAAGACATCTTGCGCTATTATTCTGCCTCCGATACCGCTTCCTTCTACTGGGACTGATACACTACCGGATAATGACGCCTCTATTGCCGCCGGAGTTAATGGCTGTGAAGCATCGGCCGCCTTAATAATATCCCTTTCAATTACTCTTCCCATAGGCCCGCTACCAGTAATTGATTGCGGATTTATCCCTTTTTTAGCGGCTAATCTTTTTGCCCGAGGTGAAACTCCCGCATTACCTTCGTCTTTACCCTGTTTATATTGTGTAGGTTCTATTCTCTCTTCTTTTACTTCTGCCGGCTTTGACTCTTCAAGTTCTTCATTTTCGCTTGCTATACTCGGTCTTAAATCATCATAGTTTTCACCTTTATATCCGATTACTGCAATAGTAGTCAAAACCGGAATATCATCTCCTTCATTAAAAAACAAATCGAGTAAAATCCCACTTTCAGAAGCTTCAACTTCAAACATTGCTTTATCGGTTTCTACTTCGCAAATAATATCGCCTTTAGAAATTGTATCTCCTATATCTTTTTTCCACTCAACTAATAAGCACGATTCTACCGTATTTCCTTGTCTGGGCATTATTATAGCAGTTGCCATTCTATAACTCCATTTATTTCTTTAATTATTACTAATAAAATCTTCTACAAATTCATCAAATTGTGAAATAATTATGTTCAGACAGTTCTCTTTTAAACCATCATCTTCAGTAACCATCCAAATATGAGTTAACATATCCTTTATTATATTTTCATTTAATTCTGAAATGCTTCTTGGGATGGGAATTCCAATATCTATTTTTTCATTAATGAGATAGCACAACCCACCTACAACACCCTTGGCAAGAGTATTAGCGCTAACATCTTGCTTTAAGGCTTCTCTGATTGTTCCAACGAGTCTATCGCTATATCCAAGTTTCCTAAGGGGGTCCCTACATATTCTCTGTACTTCATCTTTTAAATAAGGATTTGTCATGCGTTCAAGTAAATCTTCACCATAAAAAGAAAATCCTTTGTCTGTAAACAGAGCATCATCAAAGTTTTTATATTTCTTTAATAAAAAGGCGCCACTTTCTTTTTGGAAGACCGTCTCTCCATAACTCCACAACTCTTTATCATTTTTTATTTCACTCATATATTCATAATTCCGCATATATGCTAAGAATCCTAACATTGAATGAACAGCATTATGCCCGAATAATTTAGCTTCTTCAAAGGGGAGCAAATCTTCCTTTTCCACAAATACATCTAACCCTTTCGAGAATCCGGGTAAAGTAATTTTTGTAACAATAATGGAATTAAATTCCTCAACCAATACAGCGAGAGAACTTTCGTGAGTGATTGTATCAAGATCAAACTCTGCAATAGTTTTTTCATCCTGAATTACACCGCTCATTTTTCCAATCACAGTATTAAGTACCTGGAAATTTCTCAACATCTCCACACCGGATTGCTTTTGAATTTTCTCGCGAAGTATTTCTGCGGCATAGTTATTATTTTCCGAGGCATATAGTATTTGCGGCTTTGCAGGATTAATATTCTCTGCTAATAACGATACAATAGAATTCTCACCCACAGTATAAAATTCAACACTTGGAATTGCCGTAGCCATTTCATCAGCATTAAAAATCGCTTCTTCTATTTTGTCTAAATCTTTTGGGTCAGCTGGATTGTAAATTTCAATATTTCTAATGTGGAATTTATCAATACCGCTGCTCTTTGCTGTATTTACAACAACGGAATTCCCATCGTGTCTTATTTCTGTTACCAATTTTTCATTAACTTCTACTATTACAAATTTATCAAAGTTACCGGATTTTGTTGCTTCCATCAGCATCAAACCGGATTGTATAGCTCCCAGTCCAAATCCTAAAAACATTTTATTCACGGAATCAATTTCCCTTTAATTTATACGATAATTAAATTTATGCCTTCTTCTTTATATTCTTTAATAATGTTAGTATCAACACCACTATCTGTAATTAAATAATTTATGGAAACAAATGTAGCGAATTTATAAGTTGAATTATGTTCAATCTTGGAAGAATCACATAATAGAAAAACTTCATTAGCGGAATCTGCCATTGTATTACTAACTTGCGATTCATTGTTTCCGTATGCGGTTAAACCTTTTTTAAGGGATACTCCATCGGTTCCAATAAATGCTTTTTTTACTGAATATTGTTTTGCCTGCTCTACCGCAACTTGTCCATAGATTGATCTTCTTTCATGCATAACATCACCACCTAACAATGTTACTTTAATATTTGAATAATTTGTAAGTTCGGAAGCCGCCGGTAGTGAGTTTGTAATAACTGTAAGTTTTTTTATATCTTTTAAGAAAGGACACATCCTTATCAAAGTAGTTCCACTATCAATGTAAATGCTATCATTATCTTCTACAAATTTTGCAGCTCTTCTGCCAATATTGATTTTCTTCATTTTGTTACTATCAATACGAGTTGCAAAACTGAACATATTATCGAGCGGATCGGCTCTTAATGCACCGCCATGAGTACGTATTAAATACCCCTCCTCAGCAAGTTTGGCAATGTCGCGTCGGGCAGTCATGCTTGTTATTTTAAAATTTTTGATTATTTTATTAACCGATATTTCTCCATTTTTATAAAGAGTATTGAGTATAAATTTCTCTCTTAATTTCTTATTCATAACACTTTATCTATATTAATATAACAAACATTTTCGAACATTAATATAAACATTCTAAGGGTAATCTACAAATATATTTTAAGTATGGATGTAAAACCTACTATTGCAGAGTGTCATTACACTTGTCAGTAAGGATTGCATATAGAGATGATATATTTTATACCTTGCTCAATAAATTTCAACAAAGACAATTCGGCGTGTATTCTGCAAAGTTTATATCGTGGAGTATCTATATATTACCTAACCTGGACAAGCCAGAACCAACAAAGTAAATTTCATCGCTGAACTTGGATTCAAGACATTATAGTTTGTCATTCTCGAACGCTTCTATCGGGAATCTAAATTTCATCATTTAGA
>JAUVIB010000477.1 GCA_030592985.1 Calditrichaceae bacterium
ATCCGCGATTATAAACTTTCGGGCAAGGAAAAACTTATCGCCGTTGTTGCTGGCAAGCTATCGTCCGGTACTATTCTGGAAAAATCGATTCAGGTTTTAACTTCAAAGGTGAATAAGGGGAAATTAAATTGGCAGGTACCGGAGGGACAATGGCGCATCACGTCATTCTGGCTAAAGCGTAACGGTGCGGATAATACAGTTGATCATTTTAGTATAAAGGCCATGCAAAGATATTGTGAGTATTTTGGTGGAAAGTTATATGACGCTTTCGGGGAAGAATTTGGCAAAACAATGGAATCTCTATTTGCTGATAGTTTCGAGTTACCAAATTCTGCTTCTGGGATTTACTGGAGTGAAGGATTACTCGAAGAATTTAAAAAATATAAAGGATATGATCTTACACCCTTTTTCCCGGCCATTTGGTGGGAAGTTGGAGATATATCGCCGAGAATTCGTTATGATATGAATGATTTCTTAGATCATCAGGGTCTGAAGGCTTTTTTTGAAACATTTGGCAACTGGTGTGAAAAGCATCATACTAAAGCACGAATTCAACCCTACGGTTTTACAACCGACATTCTAAAATCATCCGGCATGACGCATATTCCGGAGATGGAAATAACCGCTGGAGAGAAAGATAAGCATCCCTGGTTCGATACCCGTATTGGGCCGAAAAAATACGTTGCTTCCGGCGCCCATATTTACGGAAGAAAGGTTGTTTCTACGGAATCCTATACTTTCATTCATGGCGAACGCTTTACCACAACCCTGGAAGAATTGAAAATTGCCAGCGATATATTTCTACGTAATGGAACGACAAAGTTTTATAATTGCGGATTTGCTTATTCACCCGAGCGGAAAGTGGTTCCATCGCGAACAGCAGGCTTTGCCGCTTTTCTAAATCCGCAGAACATTTTATGGGATTATTATCCATTGTTGGCTGACTATGTGGCTCGTTGTTCCTATGTTTTACGGCAGGGACATTTTGTGCCTGATATAGCTGTTTACTCGCCACTTGCTAATCAATGGACAAAAAATGTACTGAATGCCCGTAAATGGACGCGTGAATTTGATTGGGGAGAGCTCGGCGCTCTTCTAATTTCCAACGGCTATGATTTTGATTTATTAAACGATGACGCTTTGCAGAATTTGGTTGGTATAAAAAACGGGAATCTTATACTTAGGCAAATGGAATATAAAGTACTTCTGCTTCCCAATATTGAATCTATGCCTCTGAAAACCTTGGAATTTATTGAGAAATATGTGAATAATGGAGGTACGGTGATCGCGCTTGACCGTTTGCCCGCCTATTCAACCGGTATGAACAATTATAAAGAGAATGATCTTAAATTTAATAAGATTGTAAACCGCATTTTTGATAAAAACAAAACCGACCATACCTATTTTATAAAAAATGTAATTCATCGCCCCATTTGGTGGGATACCTTCGCCAGCTACCAGGATCCTTTTCTGAAAATCTTAAAAAAACATATCCAACCCGATTTCGGGATTGATTTTGCCAAGGAAAGTTTACGGAAGAATAGAGGCTTAACCTTTCTTCACCGAAAAATTGGGCAAGATGATGTCTATTTTGTTACTAATATTCAGGATAAAGCAAGCGCTATTCCAGTCACTTTTCGTGTAAAAGGATGTTCGCTTGAACGATGGAATCCATATAATGGTGAAATTACGAGGGAATATCTTTACGAGGAAACGGAAGAAGGGATCAAGATTCCACTTAAGTTAGCGCCATATGAATCAACCATTTTTGTTTTTCATCCCGAAAAACAGGCGGATCATATCATAAGGACAGATTTCGATGGTGTGATCGACCTTAATACTGTTTATGCTTCCGCCAATGGTAATTATTATATAAACAAAAAAATAAATGGGAAGGAGACGGAGGATTTTTATACAATAAAAGAAGTACCGGCTCCTTTGATGATTTCCGGCGAATGGCGTTTAACCCTGGGTAAACGCTCTCCAAAGGATATTCAATATTTATATTCATGGACGGATGACTCATTAACGCGTCATTTTAGCGGAACCGGGAAGTATGAAATCAATTTTGAATTAGAGGATTGTTATATAAAAGATGATTTAGTGTTAAAGCTCGATCTCGGTAAAGTAGGAACGGTGGCAGATGTAACTTTAAACGGGAATAAAGCCGGTATTATCTGGATGCGCGATCAGGAATTAGATATTAGTAAGCTGATTAAAAAAGGGAGTAATCATTTACAGGTTGATGTCACCAATACATTGATTAATCAAATTTCAGCAATGAAAAAAACACTTCCTGTTCCCGAAGAACTGGTTCCATATTATGGAGAAGCACCCCCAAATGTACGAATTCCGATGGAGTTTGGTTATGAGGCACTCCATGCATCGGGACTGTTGGGATCGGTACAAATCAGGGTATTTAAAAAAGTAAATATTACTAATTAATTTAGAGATTGAAGGATGAGTCAAAAGTCAAAACGGGGTAAAGTGTTAAAAATATTAACAGGTATTGTAGTTGTTTTAATGATTTTAGTTTATTTTTGGATTGTTTATCCCTTTTGGGGGATGCCTTTTAATGCGCAAAGACATGGTAATCCGCCTTTGACGCCGGCATGGGTATTGGAATGCTGGTTATGGGAAGATGATGTTAACACGGCCGGTTATGTTGACAGTCTGCTAACGGGCTATAAAAAACACGATATTCCTGTGCGTGCGATTATTATTGACAGTCCCTGGACTTGGCGTTATAACGATTTTGATATTGATACACTGCGTTATCCCAATCCCGATGTGTGGTTTACGCGCCTACAAGACGAAGGCTATCGTCTGGTAATGTGGATGACGCCCAATGTAAACAGGTATAGCAAAGATGCCGCTATTAAAGATTCCAAAACGTGGTATAAGATGGCACAAAGGAAAGGCTATCTTGCCGATAACGGCCG
>JAUVIB010000414.1 GCA_030592985.1 Calditrichaceae bacterium
ACGGCAACGCTTGAAGCCGGCTATTTCGGTGTGCCGATGGTCGTTGTATATAAAGTACAGTTATTAACCTATTGGCTGGGCCGTTTGTTGATTCGTCTTAATAATATAGCGCTGATTAATATTGTTTCCGAAAAAGAAGTTGTTCCCGAATTGATACAAAAGGAATTTAAGCCCCGGAAAGCAGCTGATCTGTTAAAAAAATATTTATCGAAAAAAAGTAATTTAGAAAAACGCGAGCAGCTTAAACAAATCAGAAATAAACTGGGAGAGGGGAATGTATCGGCAAAAGTTGCGACTTATTTGAAAGAATTTATTCATTCAATAGAATGAAAATTGTGGATAATAGTAAAGGCAACCAATAATATTTATATTTTAATTAAGATAAATTGTGCGCTATGTCATTTTTTTGACGGAAATAGAGAATTATATTGCAAATATCTAATCTGATGGTTTTTTTATATCCTTATTTAAACAGGTCAAAGTATGAATAATCGCAATGCTACGAGGATTCAAATTCCCGGCACAACAGTCCACTATCACAATATTACAAAGAAAATGTTTCTCCAAAATATTTTCTCCAATAAATCGGAGTTGATAAACTTGTCAAAAAGCGGCGCCAGTTTCTGTATAGTGGAGCAGTTAACATTCGGTGAAAAATTAATGATGAAATTTTTCTTTCCGGATGGAAATATTTATAAACTTGCCGGACATGTTCGCTGGTCGAAGGGTATGACGAATAATCTTGTTTTTAATATCGGCGTTCTTTTCAATCCTTTTGGTAAAGGAAAAGGGTATAATTCTCCCATTGCGTTAGAGTATTTTAAAATTGTTCATAAATTGGATAAAGTCATAATCGAAAAAAAGGATGAAACAGAAGAAGATTAACTCCAATTATCCTACCTGAAATATCAATTATTTGATTCGCTTAAAAAACTACTGAGAACAATGCTAACAAAACTGATTACAAGTGCGGCAAGAATTGCAGTTACAAAACCATCTAAGTAAAATCCGTTAACCCAATAACTGGCAAGTTCAAGTATAATCGCATTGATTATGATAGTAAACAAGCCCAGCGTAAGAATATTAATCGGAAGCGTAAAGATAATCAGAATAGGTTTAATAACAGCATTCAATATTCCAAATACGATAGCTGAGATAAGCAAAGTACTGGTTGTATCGAAATGGAATCCTGAAAAAAATGCTGAAGCAAGCCATAAGGCTGACGCATTAATAAAGAATCGGATAATGAGATTTTTCATCATAATATCACACAAACCTTTTAATTTTATTATACAAAAATTTTTGAAGATTATGAATATTTTTACAAGAAACCAACTTTTCTTTTATTTCTCTAATATCTGCATCTGTCGTGTGGAGTAATATATTTTTAATAATAGGAAGCGATGATGGCTGCATACTTAATTGATTTATTCCTAAACTTACTAATAGCTGTGTATAAAGAGGTTCTCCGGCAATTTCACCACAAATTGATACGGTTTTATTATGTTTATTCCCTGATTCAGCGACCATTTTTATCAAGGTAAGTACAGCAGGGTTTAGAGGTTGATAAAAGTCAGCCACCTTGTCATTATTACGGTCAACAGCGAGGGTGTATTGTACCAAGTCATTCGTACCTATACTGACGAAATCTACTTCGCCGATGAGGCAGTCAATAGAAATCGCTGAAGATGGAATTTCAACCATAATACCTACCGGGATATTTTTTTTAAAGGGAATGTTTTGCGCTGTTAATTCTTCCTGAGTACTTTTAAAAATTCTCCTGGAAGCAAGTATCTCTTCCCGGGAAGAGATCATAGGGATTAATATTTTAACATTACCATAATTTGAAGCCCGTAGAATTGCACGTAGTTGGATTTTAAAAATTTCAGGTTGTTTTAAAAGAATACGAATAGAACACCATCCTAAAAAGGGATTTGCATCCCGGTGGGCCTGAGAAAAGGGTAAAAATTTATCCCCACCTAAATCCAATATACGAATAACAACTTCCTGATCTGGAAAAGCGCTTAATATTTCTTTATATAATTGGAACTGTTCATCTTCCGAAAGAAGTTTTTCTTTGGCAATAAAGTTTAATTCTGTGCGGTATAGTCCGACACCGTCCGCTTTATATTTATGGGCGATATTAATTTCAGTAGAGTCGTTAATATTGGCCAATAATTTAATATTCTTATCTTTTAGAAAGGCAATTGGCTGTCTGGCAATTTCTATAAGTTTTTCTTTATGGCGATTATATTTCTTTTTTCGATTTCGATAATCGACCAATATTTCTTTTGTCGGCTGTAGAATAAGTTTACCATCAATACCGTCCAAAATGGCTAATTCGCCTTCTGATATATGCTTTAGAAGGCCGGAAACACCGACAAGGGCAGGTATTTCCAATGAACGTGCCAGAATAGCGGCATGGCTGGTTTTTCCGCCAAATTCTGTAACGATACCTTTTAGCGAACTATGATGGAAGTGTATAGAATCTGCCGGGGTCAATTCCTTTGCAATGATTATATTAGAACCATCCGGATCAAAATTAGCAGAATAATCTTTCTGCATTAAATGGTAAATTAAACGCCTGCTTACACCGCGAATATCATACAGACGTTCCCGTAAATATTCATCCTTGACACTCTCAAAGTGTTTTTCATACAGCTTTAATTTCTGGTTAATTACCGATTCGGCATTTTTATTGTTACTGCGGATGGTTTCAGGAATTTCTTCCTGAAAGAAGACATCTTCAATGATCAGATGATACGTTTCGTATATTTGCGCATGGTTATTACCAAAATCCCTGGCAACCTGTTTTTGATCTTGTTGAAAAAGAAGATTTACTTCGTTTAACGAATTGTAATATCGATCCAATTCATCGGCAATGGAGTTGGCATAAAGGATATATTCAGGGAGATCATCAAGATTGGTATGGTAAATGCGCAGTTTCGCAATCCCAATCCCATTTGATACCGATATCCCTTTAAGTATGAAATTTTCTTTCATTCGTTATTCCGGCCATAAATTATAACATTATTAATAGTGTTGTAGAAATTAGATTTTTATAGTTCTAGTGTGTAAGTTCAATATTTACAATAGAATCTTTCCATAAATTATAGTAGTCAACAATACCATAAGTATGCTGATAAAGTATACTCTGTTTCTAATATACGAAAATAAAATGTATTTTTAAATTGAAAGTTGATTTTTTTTTGTAGGAAGGGAAAAAAAGAATAAGGGAGCAAAATGCTCCCTTAAGAAATTAACCAACGATGGCTAATATGTCGCCTCTTTGAATAAGCAAATATTCATTATCATCAACTGAAATTTCGTCACCTGAATATTTTGAATAGATAATTTTATCACCGACTTTTATAATTTCCTGCAAGTCTTCATCTGTTCCAACTGCAACAACTTTTCCCATTCTCGGTTTTTCTTTTGCCGAATCAGGGATAATAATTGTACCAACTTTTTGTTCATCTTCTTCAACTTGTTCAATTAAAACACGATCATCCAATGGTTTAATATTCACGATATTCTCCTTTATGTATTTTATTTAATGCCTAATAA
>JAUVIB010000282.1 GCA_030592985.1 Calditrichaceae bacterium
GCGGGTAAACTACAGCGCAATGACAGTTTGGTTCTCCCAATTCACTGACCGATTACTCTGGAATTTAATATTTAGTTGATTCCCAATTGGAATATCCTTAACTTTGTATAGTTGCACATGCAACTAATATATGATATTTAATCTTAAGAGGAGTGTTGTGGAAAATTCGATAGGTAATATGATTCTCAAAATTGGTAATAATTTGTCAAATTATATAAATAAAAGTTTTGCTAATTTAGATATTGATATAAATGTGCAGCAGCTCATTCTTTTAATGATCTTATGGCAAAAGGATGGACAGAGGCAGCAAAATTTGGCTGACAGGAGTAGTAAAGACAAAACAAGCACAGCACGTCTTATTGGTAATATGGAGAAAAAGAATCTGGTGGATCGCCGTCCGGATATGAATGATAATAGACAGAAATTGGTTTTTTTAACTGAAAAAAGCATTCAGTTAAAATATAAGGTCCTTTCACAATTACGCACTGATTTGCAGGGTTTGGAGGAAGGAATTGATCGGAAAAGTCTTGATATTTGCATTCAAGTTCTAAATAAAATATCTCATAATTTAAAAAAATCCACTACCTAATAGAATGAAAGCTACATTGAAAACATTTTTTATTATTGGATTCATTCTGTTGTCTTTGCTTATTGACTCTCATGGACAAACCATAATCGAAGGGAGGGTGTATAATAAGAAAAATAATCAAAATCTCGTTGGCGCTAATATTTTCCTGGAAAATACAAGCTTTGGCGCTTCAACGGATACAAGCGGCAAATTTATAATTACTGTTAATGGTTTGGAAACAGGGCATTATACCCTGCATGTGAATTATATGGGCTTTCATGACCATGAACGGAAATTGTTGATCCGGCAGGGGGATAAACTAAGTTTAAAACTACCTTTAAAAGAATCATTTTTATATATGGATCAAATTGTAGTTACAGGCACGAAAACAGAGCGCATCTTAAAAGATTCACCGGTAACCACTATGGTTATAAAAGGTGAGAAAATTAGTGAATCAGGTGCTTCTGATGTATCCGAATTATTAGGGGAAGTAACCGGAATTACTATTGATGAGAGCGCTCGTTTCGGAAGTTCTGTGGATTTACAAGGATTTGACAGCAATCATATTCTTTTTATGGTGGATGGTATGCAGCTTATCGGCCGCCTTAATGGCCAGATGGATATCAGCCAGATTCCTATTTCCCGTATTGAACGCATCGAAGTTGTGAAGGGAGCCACTTCTTCTTTGTATGGAAGTCAGGCTATGGGAGGAGTTGTAAATATAATTACTAAAAAAAGTACTAAAAATCTGGATATTACAAGCGATATAAAAACCGGATCTTATAACCGTTACGATGGAAATATCTCTCTCGGGTTACCGGTAGGTAATTGGGCGGCAAATTTGGTATTAGGTACGCGTCGTTTTGGCGGCTTTGATCTTGATGAAAGCACTGAAGTGCAGGAGGGACGGAGTTTTATTAAATATGATGCAGGATTAAATATTAATGGCAAGCTTAGCCGTAACAGTACTCTCAGTTTTCAGGGTTCCTGGTTTGATGAAGAACAAAAACGTGTATTAAATGCTTTCTTTGAAGAAAAAACGCAAAATAAAAGAACCGCCTTTAAGCTGCAGACAGATGTGGATTCCCTATGGACAATGTTTTTTAGGGCTAGCGTGGATTATTCGCGTTACAATCACTCTTATAGCGAGGTTGTACGCAGCAGCGGTTATATAAAAAATAGTGATCCTACAAAGGATGAACTTTTACGGGGCGAGTTGCTGCTCAGTAAAAAAATATTTCCCCACAACATTGATTTTGGGTATTCCTATGAGATAGAAAAAATAGAATCTATACGTATTGAACAACAACAAAAAAAGTCACAATTGCACAATCTATTTATGCAAGATGAATATAAACCTGTAAATTGGTTGTCGATCCTTGCGGGTGGACGCTATGACATGCACTCCATATATGGTAATCAATTTTCACCCAAGATTTCCCTTATGTTAGTCCCAAAAAGTAATCGAAGGTTGCGTGTGTCATATGGTCATGGATTCCGCGCACCGTCTTTTAAGGAGCTCTATCTAAAATTATATGTAGGAGATGTAAATCTTTGGGTTTTAGGAAACCCTGATTTAAAACCGGAAAATTCAAAAGCATTTAATATTGATTATGAAGTATGGAATTCACGTAATTATCATGTGCGTGCTAATCTTTTTTATAACCGGATAAGCGATTTAATTGATGATATTCGTATTCCATCGGATGACGGTAGTCTGAACTATACTTATATAAATTTTGCTTCAGCACAGACCTGGGGAGGAGAATGCGATTTACATTATTTCCCGGGAGACATGGTCGAGCTTTCATTTGGATACAGTTATTTAGATTCATATGAAGAAACCAGCGGTAAACCCTTAAGCGGCAAGGCGAAGCATCGGGGACAGGCGGGCGCTATAATTTCGCTGCCTTATAATATTAAATTCAATATACGAGCGGTCTACACAGGCGAAAAAACAGATAGGTTAATTGATGACGAAAGCGGGCAAGTGAGTGAGGAGATTCCTATCGAAGACTATTTTATCTATAATTTAAATATTAGTGCCGCATTACCACTGGGATTGCGTATATACGGCGGCGGTAGAAATTTGAGTGATTATGTCAATAAAACCTGGGGACCTATGCCCGGTCGTGAGTGGTACCTGGGATTGTCGTATAGCTATTAGTATGCATCTTAAATATAGAAAATAGCTGCCTCACGTCTGAGACGGACCGCCCGCCTATGCGGGGGCGCAGCGACTAAGTAGGGGGTAAACAAATTTATTTAGGAACATTTGATAATTGAAAGTCGGAAATTGGATATTTGTTCTAAATAGTTGGATTAGAAAGATGAAAATATCCAATGATCAACTACCAATAACCAATTATCAAATCTATTTTACTAAAATTTTCACCCCGCCTGAGATGCCTTGCTGCGTTGCACTCCAGACAAAATCGAACGGGCAAAGTTGTCTCGTCCTGAAACAACTTTGCACAAATTGGAGGAAAAGTTATGGGTACAGAATTCAAGAGAGATGGAAAGGGCCCAAGTTTATGGGCTATCCGGAAAATTAAAGGATAAAAATAGTCAAAGAAGTAGAGAATATGTCTTTGGCTTGTCCCCTTTGGGGATGGAGAGAGAAATTCCGATATTATAAACCAATATTTTTTAACTTAGGGGGTATTTATGAAGTATTTTAACCTATTTTTAATGGCAGCAATTATATTTTTAATTTCCTGTGAAAAGAACGCTACAAATCCTGATCAGGAATCTACTGAGAGTAATTTTAAATCAGTAAATGTTAAAGATAACGGAGCGCAATATTTCAATTTTGCCACAAATGAAGCAGTGAGTGAGAAGCCTGCTGTTTGGGATATATCTTTCGAGGTTGTTGTACGTACCGCAGAAGTTGGATTTAATAGCTGCATATTCTTTACTGTATCCGCTGATCCGGTAGTAAAAGCCGGTAAAGATGTAGTGATCGCCCGTTTGGATGCTGCATCTTTAAGTGACGTATCAGAAATTCCGGCTGAAGATCAATTTATGACGGATGATACAACCGAGAGCGCTTTGGTAGGGAAGAGCTGGCTTGATCCTGCAAATAATTACGAGGTTCGTCCTGATGTGTATGTTTTTAAAACCTGCGGCGGTAATTATGGATTGGTTCAGTTTCGTCGTTTCGATTTTGACATGACAAATTTTCAGATATCAAATATAGTTTTCGATTATAAATATAATGATGATGGAAGTATGGACTTCAATAGTAGTAAACTTGATTCATTTCATACCGGTAACGCCTATGAAGCTACCCGTTATTTTTCTTATACCGATACCAGTTTAAGTTCTCCTTACGGTTCCTGGGAAATGCGTTTTGAGGGCAGTATGGTATGGCTTGGTCCCGATATTATGGTCCATAAACTGGAAAATACAGACATTAATGATGTAACAACAGCGCCTGCCGATAATTATATAGGGGATGACCTGCTTTCTTATATAACGGCAGATTGGTATACAACGGATGAAGCACATAAAGTAATTCCCAATGATTATGTCTATGTAGTAAAAACAGCGGCGGGGAAGTATGCTGCATTTAAGATTAAAAGTTATTATGATGATAAAGGTAATTCCGGAAGTTTTAGCATAGACTGGAAGTATATGCAGTAGCAAAGAATTGATATGGTTCTGTTGGTAAACCTAACCTGAACAAGCCAGAACCAAAGATGAAAATTTAAAGTTGGATATTGGATATTGTTTCGCATTGTACCGGAATAACTGAAGAAAAATATCCAATTACCAATTCTCAATGTCCAACATCCAAAGATAAAGTTTAAAGAAATTTCTAATTGACCTAACCTGGACAAGTCCCGATAAAAAACATCGCTGCGCCCGGCTTAGACGCGGGGTTGTACCACCAGAACCAAAACTTGGGGCACTTCGAGTCCCGCCCGTACGGGAAGAAATCTTAGATTATACAAGTTAAGATTTCTCCTCACTGCGTTCGTCCGTGCCTAACTCTATATTATTCGATATTTCCCCCCCTGTTACCATTCCTTTTAGAAAAATAAAACAGATTAATACATGTAAATATTGAGATTAACTGAGTTTTTGCCGAGTAAAGGACAAAATTATTAAAATAATTTGATAATAGTCTTGTCTGATAAATAATTATTGTGCATTTTATTTTGTAGCAGCTACTTTTAAAAAATATAAATAGTGTCTGAACGAAAAGCCACATTTTTCGTCATTTCGACCATAGAGAGAAATCTTAACTTTAACATTTACAATGATTTATAGATTTCTCGACTTCGCTCGAAATGACATTTTTCTCACTTTTCGTTCAGGCACTATATAGACAAATGTATTAAGAGGTTAAGTATTATGACATCATTAATACTATTTACTTTTTTATTTTCTGCTCTACTCTCCAACTATTCTTTATTCCAAATAATAAAGAGTTTTCTCCGATGAATAATTCTCCTCGTAAAATATTAGATTCTGTTATGTGGTTTTTATTTAAAAAATATATTTTAATAGTGATTCTTCCACTAATATTCACTTTTCCAATTTTTAGTCAAAGTTCAATCAGGGA
>JAUVIB010000451.1 GCA_030592985.1 Calditrichaceae bacterium
CTTCGTCAGCGTGGTATTTATAAAATCGTTGTATCAACAGTAAAACCGGAATAACACTATGCCAACCAATCAAACAATTCATTTTGCTCTTTTAGGGCTTGGCAAACTGGGAAGCGGTTTTTATAAAGTCTGGCAGCAACGTAAAGATAAATTCTTTGAAAAATCCGGTTATAATATTAATTTAAAAAAAATTCTTATTAAACATCCTGAATTTACCAGACCGTCGTTTATAGATAAAAGCCTATTAACTGATAATCCCATGGATATTATTAATGATGAGCAAATTAATATTATCATTGATACTACCGGCGGAATTGAACCTATTTTTTCAGTTATTCGCCAAATGATCTGTTCAGGGAAACACTTAATTTCAGCAAATCGTATGCTTCTCGCTGCAAAAATGCATGAAATATCTAACCTCGCTAACAAACATAAGATTTACATTATGCCGGAACCTTCTCTCGGCGGCGGTATTCCAATTATCAGCACACTTCAAAAAGACCTGATCTCCAATAAAATCACATCTGTTATTGGTATTATGAGCGGAACATCCAATTATATTTTAACACATATGTCCGAAAAAAATATTTCTTTTGAAGATGTATTGAAAACAAAAAAAATCCAAAAATTGGGTGAGACTCTCTCTTTTGTTGATTATGAGGGCTCAGACGCCGCTCAAAAAATCTCTATCCTTGCAGCGGCTGCCTTCGGTATAGATATCAACTTCCTGCATCTTTACGCGGAAGGAATATCTAAAGTAACTCATGTTGATATTAAATATGCCGCAGAATTTGGCTATGAAATAAAACTATTGGCTATCATTAGAGAGCATCCCGGTAACTTCGAAGTCAGGGTCCACCCTACCCTTGTCCCAAAACATCATCCAATTAACGCAATAAAAAGTGAATATAATGCCTATTACATTAAGACCGACCTTCTCGGGGAATATATGATTTTGGGAAAAGGAGTCGGCATCGATGCTACCAATAGTTTAATAATTCGTGATTTGCTTGGATTAGCCGAAAAAATTGTATATTCCGATTTTAATATTGATTTTAATCCTACATGGAATTTAAAGCCGGTTCTTCCAATACAAGAACTCGAATCGTCCTATTATGTACGTATTCCCTGTTCTGACAAACCGGGAGTTATTGGTAAAATAACCAGTATTTTTGGACGTTATAATATTAATATCAGCTCAGCCCATGCTGATACAGCCAAAGACATGCCCATTCACACCGGAAACGTTCATATTTTTATGAATAATGCCTGTGAAAAAAACCTTCATAGAGCGATCAAGTATATTTCAAAACTTGATTTGATTATCAACGATATTAAATTCTTCCGTATTCTTGAAATGGAGGATGAAGTATCTTAGAGATAGACTTGACAACTAACAGGAATATGAAATTTTTCAATTGAAAGTAATCCCTTGATGGCTTGGGAATTTGGAACGAATTGACTGTGTCAATTCAACATCGACAAAGTCGATGCACTCCAAAAACAACATTACCTCCAAAGCCGCTGAGGGATTACAATTGAAACGTTTTTATTGTAGAAACAAACCAATTTTGTATATATTATTAGCCAAAGGATACCACTGTGATTCAGATTACATTTAGCAACGGGGAAATATTAACTCCGACAAAAATTGTATGCATCGGACTTAACTACACGGCTCATATTGCAGAAATGGGCAGCAAACGCTCCCATACTCCCGTCATTTTTCTTAAACCAAACAGCGCCCTTCACCCAATCCTAACACCTATTCCCATTCCTCATAACGCAGGCGTCGTGCACCATGAAGTTGAACTTGCTGTTTGCATCGGGAAAACTGCTAGTCATGTCTCGGAAAGTGATGTTTTTGATCATATAGCAGGATATGGTCTTGCATTGGACCTTACTTTACGCGATATGCAGAAAAAGGCGAAAGAAACCGGACAACCATGGGCAATTGCTAAGGGATTCGACCACTCCTGTCCTGTTTCATCTTTCGTATTGAAAGAAGAAGTAGGCGATGTTAATAATTTAGATCTGAAATTAGAGGTAAACGGCAGCCTGCGCCAACAGGGCAATACTGCGCAGATGATTTTTAAACTACCTGAGCTGGTTGCCTACATTAGTCGTTTTTATACATTAGAAGAGGGTGATATATTATTAACAGGAACGCCGGCGGGTGTTGGCCCCATTCAAAGTGGAGATATTATCCACGCTTCCATTTCAGGTGTAGCTTCCATAAATACGACTATTGCTTAAAAAAATATAGCTATTCGACCCAGCATTATTCTTTCAATACCATTACAGGATTCATTCATCCTGTCCCCTTGATCAATTTTTAATTCTGGCTTCAAAGCCAGATGAATTAGTAGTTCACTATCCAATTTAGCCAATATAAATGAATAATTATCGTATAAAGTATCAGTGAAATAATGCCTGAATATCTAAGTTTATTATTTAAATTTTTATACTCTTTTCTAAGCTTCTTTTTTGCATAGATATATATATTCATAAATACTGCCATTAAAACCAAATAAAATAGAAGTCCATATAATAAATAACCGACAAATGAATAATCACGCCAAAAAAGATCAAACAAACAATTATGAGTGGGACGGGCATAAATATAGCGAATAAAATGTTCTTTTAAAAGAATGACTGTTGTTAATACATTTAAGAGTGTTATGAATAATATCAACTTAACATGTTTATAAAAATAGAATAATAAAACAAGTAAAAATAGTGTAAAAAAATAATAGTGAGATAAATTTACATAAGTACCCCAAAATGGTTCCCAGATTTCCTTACCAATCGAAGTAGCGGGAGTAAATGAAATACTGCAGCAAGTAGCTATCACATCCGGTTCGATACGATTAAAATATTGTACGGTTAATAATAAATCAAACGTTATTAACAAAAAGAGGAATGGCATAACCTTATATTTTCCTGGAGTCAACGGATAATGCGGATCGGATTGATCGAGAAAATTAATAAATATGAATCCGGCGTAGAATACCAATGAGACAATTTTCAAGTATAAAACGGGAAAACCAAATGCATTAACTCCCAATGTTCCCTCGGCACACATAGCCCCATTAATCAGGTCTGGAAGGTGGCTATTTATTATCTCGATAAATAGAATGAGTAAAATGAATTGAAAAGAAAGAACAAAATGAAGTATTACTGAAACAAGATACGTTTTTCTCTCTAATAATAATTGTCCTTC
>JAUVIB010000405.1 GCA_030592985.1 Calditrichaceae bacterium
ATCTCCATCCCGGAAATTGAGAAGGAGTTGACCAAAATCGAAAATATCAGCAACCTGCACCATGTACATCTATGGCGCATCAATGAGCGGAATATCCATTTCGAAGCCCACCTGGAAACGGAAGATATCCCCATCATCAAAACAGATATGCTTCTTCATAGCATTGAACATATTCTAAAAGAGCGCTTTGGCGTCAACCATGTCACTATTCAATTTGAATGCCGGAAATGTGATTTCAAAAAACTTGTATAGTCACAGAGCGCACTGAGTAAAAAAACCGGACAAGGAATTTCTAAATTTATGCAGACCAGGTTAAATATAACATTCATAGTATAACCTCACTGACGGGAGAACTGTATGCAAATACATAACTGTCATTCTGTCCCGAAGACGGGATTCGCCTGCTGGCGAATAGAATGACAACCGTGCGGTTTCACCCGTCAGAAAGGTTTTACCATTCATCACAGATTTTCACAGGATTTAGAATACGTAAATACTTTAAATGCGGTAAAGGCGCTTAATAAAAAAAGCGCCTGTTTGATGGTAATTAAGAAAGTTATATATCATATTTCATTTTTTTGACTTTTCAAATGCAGTTTTTTAAACAAATTATAATTAATTGGATTATTGTAAATAATAGAATTATTGTTTACAATAAAGAAAGTAAATAAAGCCTTTGGAATATACAACTATGTTAGAACCCTTAAAAAAATTGAGGAATAGTTATGAACATTAAAATCATAACTTGTATCTCTGTGCTGTTTTTGTTATTCAACTGTTCAGAACCAATAAAACCAGACCTCGATCCTCCTGATCAAATTCAAATAAAATCAATTTTTAATTTTAATCATAAATTTGTTATCAAATGGGGAAAATGCCTCGACCATGATTTTAAATCTTACCAATTATATGAGTCTCAGAATGATGATATGAGTGAAGAAGTTAAAGTATTCTCATCTAATAGTGTCAATGATACAACTGCTGTATTAGTCGGTGTAGAATATAATACTTATAAATATTATCGAATTGCCGTTACCGATATTTCAAATAATAAATCAATTAGTCCAATTCTTAGAGGTAGTTCATATCCAATTGTTTTATTTGAAAGTGATAGAGATGGAAATGATGAAATATATATTATGGATCTGAATGGAAATGGATTGTTCAGGTTAACGAATAATTCAACTTATGATGGATGGCCTCGTTTTTCACCAGATGGTTCAAAATTCGCATTCGAAACGGATAGAGATGGTAACCATGAAATCTATTTATTTGATTTCATGGATAATAATATTCTCAATCTAACAAATAGTAATAGTTTTGACGTTGATCCTTATTTCACTCCCGATGGTTCAAAGATTGTTTTTATTTCTGATAGGACTGGACACAATAATGTTTATATCATGAATGTTGATGGAACTAATCAAACACAATTAACAAATGAAGTGGAATGGTTACATTGGCCTACTGTTTCACCTACTGGTGATAAAATATCTGTAACTTCTGAATCGAAATTGTATTTGATGAATATTGATGGTAGCGATTTTGCATCATTAGCTACTTTGCCAAGTTATTTGGGAATACCGAGATTTTCACAAGACGGTATCCAAATTGCGGTGTCATCTAATCAGATTGAAATATGGTCATCATCAATAATTCTTACCAATCTTCAAGGGGAATATAAAGAGTACCCTGGTTTCCATACTCCATTCTACGATCCTGTTGAGAAATATATCTATGTTGGATCTTATGGCGGTGGAATATATAAAATGGATATACTTTTGGAACAGTTTACAAAATTAACTGAACATGATAATGATTTTGTTAGTTCAATTTCTTCATATGGGACAGATATCGCATTTATTTCCAAAAGAGATGGAAATATTGAAGTTTACTCTATGAATCCTGATGGTAGTAATCAGACAAATCTTACACAAAATGCTGCAAAAGACTGGGATCCGCAAATTCAACCTCAGCCAGGCGGGTTCTAACCCGGGCATGCAACTGAAAATAAACGCGTCTCGGTTCATTCAAATGCCTCTTTCCGGTTATTTGAGCTGTAAAATCAAATATATCGCCGCTAAGTTTGATTTCAGCTGATACCCAATGCGTTATGTCTTCTATTTTCAAAATGGCAATTTGATTTATAAATATAATATGGGTATTTTATAGATAGTTGATTTATATTTAGATAAGTTATGAATACTCTTGAAAGTAAAATTCAATTTAATCAAAGCAATTCACAGAAAGTTATAAAATTAATTTCTGAGATTGATACATTCAAAGGGAAGTGGTCGGTCTTGGAAAATATGAACGTATCTTTTCTTAACAAACTTAGAAATATAGCTACAATTCAAAGTGTCGGCTCATCAACAAGAATCGAAGGTGCAACTTTATCTGACCAGGATATTAAAGAACTTATTGCTGGATTAGATATAAATAAACTCGATACACGAGACGAACAAGAAGTTGTTGGATATTATGATGCTTTAGAATTAATATTTGAAAATTACAGCGATATCGAATTAACAGAAAACTATATCAAGCAACTGCATTCTATTTTATTAAAATATAGTGTTAAGGATGACCGGCAAAGAGGAATCTATAAAAAACTGACGAATAAAGTTGTGGCAACTTATCCGAATGGCACACAAAAAGTTGTTTTTAATACGACAGAACCTAATCTTGTACCCAAAGAGATGGAAGGGATAATAACCTGGACTAATCAAAGTATTCGTGAAAATAAAATTCATCCGTTAATTATAATTGCATTATTCATTTACGAATTTTTATCAATTCATCCATTTCACGATGGTAATGGCCGGTTGTCTCGTTTATTAACTACTTTAATTCTATTGAAACAAGAGTACAATTTTATAAAATATGTATCATTTGAGCATTTAATTGAAGAACGAAAAAAGGATTATTATACTGCTTTGATGGAATGCCAACAAAATCGATATACGGACAATGAGAAAGCAGATAAATGGATTATTTTCTTTTTGGATTCGATTAAGAATCTGTCCGAAAAACTTGAAATTAAAATTAAGGATACAAGCCTAACTAAAAGTATTTATTTAAACGAACGGCAAAAACAGATAATGAGCTTTGTTGAAAAAAATGAACTCTGCAAAATTGGTGATATCCATAGAAGTTTTTCAGATATATCAATCAATACGTTAAAGAAAGATATGAAGTATTTGGTTGAAAATAATCTTCTTGATAAAACCGGACAACGTAAAGGTTCTATTTATCATCTAAAATCAGGCAAGGCATAACGAAATAATGCATCTGAAAAAAAACGCGTTTCGGTTTTTTTGAAATTCTTAACCCGCAGAAGGTTGCTGGCAGAGTGAAATTCATAGCCGCGATATTTTTTTTCCGGTGATTACCAGCCGTTAGTTTCTTACAGCCCAAAACATAGAATCCATCTTCCTGTGCTGAGCGTAGCCGAAGCATAACTTTTTTTCCAGGCCTTGCGGGACAAGACTTCAGAAGCCTTTATCTACGCTGCTGATTTTCCAGACAGATAGTCCTGGATTTCGGCGATGCTATCATCCAATCTGCGATACAATCGCTCAATCTTGCTATTTGTTGTCATGGTATGATCAACCTGATAGTGAAACAGGCTATAGTGCATAGGCCCATATA
>JAUVIB010000121.1 GCA_030592985.1 Calditrichaceae bacterium
AACACCTGAAAAGCCTTGGCTGGCATTTCCTTCCTATCGTGTTTTCAATGATGAAGGACAACCATTAGCGCCTTCTATTGAGTTGAGTGATAAAAGCTATGGAACCGATTGCCGTATAGCGATCACCGAATCTGATGCAGTGGTCCCAGATCTTGTTCTATGGGTGTGGGAAACAAAAGATATCGAGAATTACGACGGCTCCGGCAGGGCAGTAATATTTCGTGACTCTTCTAGTCTCACTACAGATATAGAGGATTTTGTTAATATTACTATTAATCTGCCTGATGAAATTAAATTATTACAAAATTATCCAAATCCCTTCAATGGAACGACGTCATTTGAATATATCTTAATCTATAGTAGTCAGGTAAAACTTACAGTCTTTAATTCTATCGGGCAGGAAGTAGTTACTCTTATAAATGAATTCAAACAAGCCGGTTTTCATCGAGTCAGATGGGAAACAAACAATTTAAGTTCAGGTATATATTACTATTCAATAAAAACTCCAAATAATTATCTATTAAAAAAATGTCTGTTAATTAAATAAAATCTTTTGCCATGTTCTTTCTTTTTTGTTTTTTGTCGAAACTTAAGCTATGAAGAATATGCAAATTTTTACTTTTTTGCCTCTTTAAACAAATTTATGGACTTAATTTGCTTTTCTATTTAATTTCGTTAATATGTAATATTTTGGTACTTATTTTTGTCTTTTCGTAGCCCTCTACCTCAAATAAAATTTCAAAATACTTTGGTATATAATCATATTTTTCCATAAACATTTTTTCCAGTTTATTTGTTAATACCGGTACCGTCAGGTGCCGAATAGCTTCTTTTATGCCAACATCAAAAAAACCGGTAAAAATTAATATTGGTAAGCCGTTAGGTCCCGGGACTTTTAAAATAATGGAATAATCCTTAACAAAATATCGATACGAATCAATATCTGACATACCGCCGCTCTTATACACGAGTGAATATGTTTTAAGAGTGTCTGAATTCTCATCTAAATAATATAGCTCTCGTGGATTTACATTAAACGCAAAACTAGATTTTAAGAAAAACTGTTTTAGTCTGGCAGTAGTATTTATTTCACCAATAAAAATGATATTGTTGTCAGCTATATCATGCCATTCTAAATATGATGTTAATGTATATTCAGGTTTAGTGCTTGAATTTATTAAAATAGGACATATCTTAAAAATACTAAATAATTGATGTTCAAAAAAAAATGTTTCATGGGCTTTATCAAGATTTACAGTATCGTTCTTATGCTGCTTGTTAAAATCTGTTAAATTTTTAGCTGTGTTAATTTTTGAGTCATGTATTAGTCTTCCATCATCTATATCATTCTCATATTCCCAAAGAATATATAGTTCTCCAAATACAAACAAAACCGGATTTTTATTTTGCAGATAATCGGCCCAGAATGGATTGCTTTCAATGTTTAGACCCATAGTAATTGTTTTTTTTAAGGCAGTATTCTCATGCCATTGATAGTAGGATAGCGCCAATAGAAAAACAATTAAGAATATAAGCAAGTATAAAGATTTTAATTTTATTTTTTTAAATATATTTAATTTCGTTTTTCCACCAATAAACTTTACTTCATAATGTCCTTTTGGAATGCATAATTGTATTTTGTCATCTTTTCCATCAGAGAGATAATACAAGGATAACTTTTTTCTTAGGCTATGCATATGAACCCGGACAATTGTATCATCAGCAGGATTAAAGTTAGCTTTTCTGTCAAAAAAATCTATTGCAATTACAGATTCCTTTAAATATACTTTTTGCTCAATAGCTTTACAAAGGAAACGCAGTAGATCTTGATCGAGTTTCGAATTTACAAATTCCGGGCTTTGCAGAATTTTTTCCAGAATTTGTTTATTTGGGGGTTTAATATTCATGATAGTCCGAATAAATATTAGTGTTGATAAAAAACCAATTTTTTTATTCATATATTTTCTGTACAAACAATATAAGTGTAACAGTATAAAATTGCAAGAGTTAGTCGTGTGTATTTAACATTTAAACAATTGTTATTAACAGTTATTAACTTGAAAAGATCGGTAAAATGTCCGTAATTGTTGGCAAACGATTGCACATTGTTCTAAAACCAAAAGAAAAAAACTGATTGCAGAAGGCATTCCTTTTGAAGGAGAAATTCAGTTACCATCTATATAAATAATAAATTCCGGGGATCAAAATGGCAACAACACTTAAAGATGTAGCAGAAAAATGCAGTGTTCATATTTCAACAGCATCCAGAGTCCTCAACAAAAAAGAAAATTTTCAAATATCATCAAACACGCGTAAAAGAATATTTGCTGCTGCTAAAGAACTTAATTATCATCCTAATCAAAACGCCAGGGCATTACGCCTGAAAGCATAAATTCTATAGGATCAATGAATTGTTTGGAAAAAACATGTCAATCAATTCAGAATTACGAAAGGAGGTAATAATAGGCAGAGAGGATATAACATTTTTTTTTAATTAATTGCAATTTTAATTAAGTCAACAAATTAACCAAAGTTTAGGAGAAGAGAATGAAACACTCATTACGATTTGTTTTTATCTTAATGGTATTATTACCGGCGACTATTTTTAGTCAGACAACAATTCAGGTGGCTCCCGGAACTAATACGATTAGCGCAGCCGTAGCCGGTGCTTCCTCTGGGGATATACTGGAATTGGCAGAAGGTATTTTTATTGAGCAGAATACCGTTGTTATTGATAAAGCTCTAATCATTAGGGCTAAAGCCGATGCAGCCACCATGCCTGTCTGGCAAGTGGAATGGGTTGGAACCGATAGTACTCAGCTTATGATGAAAGTATTAGATCATTTTTGGTTAGATGGAATAAAACTTGATGGAATAACCGTGGCTGGAGATACTATTGAATGTGGCTTATTAGCCGATAAAGATACGAAGGTTGGCCAGAATGTAACACTAACGAACTGTGATTTTGTAAACTTTTTAGATATGGCAATTTATGCGGATGATTCTCAGGCAAATAGTGTTTTGATTGAGTTTTGTACCTTTGCTCATATTCCCGGTGCCCGGGGCGGTGTTGGAACAATAAATTGGTTTTTTAACGAAACTACAACTGTCAGCAGTTTCACTATTGAAAACAGTACAATTTATGATACGTATGGCAGGAGTCTTTATATAAGTGCCGATAGTGAAATGGATATGCTAGTAGATCATGTAACGATTGCTGTTGATACTACCGGTAATTGGGGTGAGAAAACGATTGAATATAGAGGTGTAAAGGCTACAATAAAAAATAGTATAATAACCTGTTATCCGGATAGCGCGAATTCTCATGGAATAAGATTGGGATCTGCACTTTCAACGGTTGAATATATCTATGCCGGCCCGTTTGTATATTCGAGAACTTTCTGGAAAGATAAAGGTGATTTTGTCCATCCAGAAGAAAATATCTTATGGCATCATGAAACAACTTTAACATTTACTGCTCCCGCAAATGGCGATTTTTCATACCCCAATTATGAAGATGCTTACTTCTTTGGTAAAGATGGAGAAGGTAACGAAACACCTTTAGGTGACTTGCGTGCATTTGACCTGGTCGATACTACTCCTAATTTTACCCCTATTTATAGTCAGACTACAATTCCTGTAGCTGCCGGAACAAATGCGATTAGCGCGGCGGTAGCAGGCGCATCTTCCGGTGATATACTGGAATTGGGAACAGGTATTTTTATTGAGCAGGATACCGTTTTTATCAATCGTGCCATAACCATTAAGGCTGCGGATGAAAATACCATGCCAGTATGGCAAATAGAATGGGTTGATACCGATAGTATTCAGAATATGATTCAGCTAAAATCAAGCTTAACACTTGATGGAATAAAACTTGACGGAATAACCGTGGCCGGAGATACCATTCAGAGCGCTCTTATAGCCAATGAAACCGCGACTCCTCATCTTAACTTGTTGATACAAGATTGTGAATTTGTAAACTTTAAAGATATGGCAATTTATGTAGAAGATGCCCTGGCATGGAAAATGCTGATTCAAACCACTACTTTTGCTCATATCCCCGGCGCCAGAGGTGGTGTTGGGACAATAAACTGGTTTTCTAACGACACTACCGGTACTACTAGTTTTACGATGGAAAACTGTACAATTTATGATACGTATGGCAGGAGTATTTATGTATCAACAGACAAGACCCTGGAATTTTTAGTAGATCATGTAACAATTGCTGTTGATACTACCGGTAATTGGGGTGAGAAAACGATTGAATATAGAGGGGAAAAGGCTACAATAACAAATAGTATCATAACCTGTTATCCGGATAGCGCGAATTCTCACGGAATAAGATTGGGATCTGCACTTTCAACGGTTGAATATATCTATGCCGGTCCATTTGTAGCTTCTAGATCATTCTGGAAAGATAAAGGTGATTTTGTTCATCCTGAAGAAAATATCTTATGGCATCATGAAACAACTTTAACATTTACTGATGCCGTTAATGGCGATTTTTCATACCCCAATTATGAAGATGCCTACTTCTTTGGTAAAGATGCAGAAGGTAACGAAGTACCTTTAGGCGATCTGCGCTGGACCGGACTCATTAATGCTATAGAAGATGATGGTATTGCACATATTCCTACAAAAATGCGGTTAGATCAAAATTATCCCAATCCTTTTAACCCACAAACGACCATCGGGTTCGATTTACCAATGACTGACCAGGTAACCTTGACAGTGTATAATACAATCGGTCAGAGAATTGTGACGTTAGTAGATCAACAGATGAAAGCAGGTCACCATTCTGTTATTTGGGATGCTTCCTCCTTCCCGAGTGGAATTTATTTTTATAAAATTAAGACAGATAATAGTGTTCAGGTACGCAAAATGGTTTTGTTGAAGTAACTCTTGTTTAACAATTATAAGGCTGACTACGGTCGGCCTTATAATTGTTTTTAATATCCTTGCATTTATTCTCAAAGTTTTTATTAAAAAAGGCGCTATGAAAAAATGTAATGTATACCCAATCATAACCTCTTTACTAATAGTGTTTATAGTCGCTATTTCGTCTTTTGCCCAAACTATTATTGTCCCCTACGGAGCAACCTGGAAATATTTAGATGATGGTTCGGATCAGGGTACATCCTGGAGCGAAACCGGATTTAATGATGCCCTTTGGGCTGAAGGAATTGCTGAATTTGGCTATAATGAGGGTGATGAAGCTACCGTAGTTAGTTACGGTCCGAGTTCAAATGACAAGCATATAACGACTTATTTTCGTCATTATTTTGATCTTGAAAATCCATTGCAAACGAAAAATTTATTATTAAATTTGCTGAGGGATGACGGCGCTGTTGTTTATCTTAACGGCAGTGAAATTGTACGTTCAAATATTCCTCCCGGAGATGTTAATTATCAAACACTGGCCTCTTCGAGTGGTAGAGGTAGTCATCAATATCTTGTTTCTGCCGGAAATTTGGTAGCCGGAACGAATGTACTATCTGTTGAGACTCATCTAAAAGAAGAAGATGCCAAGGCTATGAGTTTCAACATGGAACTCGCCACGAGTGACTCTGTTCTGGGGATTACACGTAAAGCGCCCTATTTGATTTATACCGGAGTCAACAGTGAAATGCAAATTCTTTGGCAATCAAACTACACTTATTCTTCAAATATTGAGTGGGGAACAGATACGGACTATTCTATGGGTAATGCACAAACCCGGGAATATGGTAATGATCATCAGCATCGCTATAAAATTACTGATTTAAAAACATCTACTAAATATTATTATCGGGTCATTGTGGAGACAGATACTTTCACCGGTAATTTTTATACAGGGCCGAAATCTGAGGCGACAAAAACCACTTTTCTTGCCTATGGCGATACACGTTCCAATCCGGCGGATCATGACAAGGTTGCTGAACGAATCATTGCTGCCTATCAAAAAGATGAAAATGCGCAGACCATAATAATAAACAGTGGAGATCTTGTAAGAAACGGTGATGATGAAGAAGATTGGGATAGACAGTTTTTTGATCCATCCTATAAGAATATACAAAAATTGTTCGGGACACTGCCATATCTTGCTGCGATGGGAAATCACGAAAAAACAGGGCAGTTATTTGCTAAATACTATCCCCATCCATTTTATACAGATAGATATTACTGGTCATTTGATTATGGGCCGGCGCATATCGTAATTATCGACCAATATACGCCCTATTCAAGCGGATCAGCCCAATATCAATGGCTTGAAAACGACCTTTCCGCGACGGGAAAACACTGGAAATTTATTATTATGCACGAACCCGGTTGGTCTGCAAAAGAATGGCGAAATAATGAGGATGTTCAGAAATATATTCAACCTCTTTGCAAAAAATACGGAATACAAATGGTGATAGTCGGGCATAACCATTTTTATGCCCGCGCTTATGTTGACGGCGTTGTTCATATTACCAGCGGCGGGGGCGGAGCCGGGTTGTATGATCCTGATCCAACATTTCCCAATCTGGTGATCGTCAATAAATCACACCATTTTTGCAAAATTGCTATCGATGGTGATTCTCTGCAATTTACAGCGATTAAACATGATGGGGAAATTATTGATGAATTTAGTCTTGTTGTTTTGCCTGATACCGAACCTTTAGTATCAGAAGATATTCCACAAAAATATGAATTATTCCCGGCACATCCAAATCCGTTTAATTCCGATACGGCAATTTCGTTTTCTTTACCTAAGGGCTCAAAAGTAGAATTGACCATTTATGATATAAACGGTAAAAAAATTAGGAAATTGGTAAATACAGGATTGAATGAGGGCAGATATAATTACTTGTGGAATGGTCAGGATGATTCGGGAAAACCTGTTTCTTCCGGAACATATATCTGTAAGATACAGACAGAAAGTTATGGTGATAGTTATAGTGATAGTATAAAAGTTGTCTTATTGAAGTAAAAAAGTTGACTAGTTGCCTAATTAAATGATAGGGGTACCAATTATGACCCGCTTGTGTTTTATAATTCTTTTAACAGTATCAATATTTAACTCAAATACCTTTGCTCAGGATACTTCTGTTGAGGGTAAATATGGACTTGGAATATCAGCCGGATATTTTCTTCCTATTGGAAAACTATATGAAAGGTTCAATGGTGGGCCGAAAATAGCCTTAAAGGGAAGCTATCTGACGGATGATATTAATTATGAAGCCGAATTTTATTACAGTAATTTTTCATCCGGCAAGATAGAAGATCTTAGTTTCAAATGGCCCTATGATAGTGAATACTATGCAAGCCCGGATGCGTCTTCTCAAATGGAATTTTTAGGAGTATTGGTAAATTTTAAATTCCCTACAGGGTTAGACTGGTCGGGCTTATCCCTGTACTATAGTGTGGGCGCCGGTTTTACGTATTACGAGTATCAAATAAAGGATATGGTTTATCCCGGCCAGCTAACAACCGCAATAAACATGGATTTCACCTATTCACCGGATGTGGAAAAACATACGGCATTACACGTTAATGTTGGCGCCGGTTTACAATACTTTGTAACACCTGCAATATATCTTGGGCTCAATTGCAGGTATAATGTAATCGCATCCAGCTTACGCCCGATGGAAGCCTGGCTATTGGAAAAAGTTTCGCCTCTTCAATTGTTAGACATCAATTTTGAGTTTCTTTATTATTTTTAAAAATAAAACTGTTTAACGGAGAAACACATGTTTAAAATAAATCTTTTCAAAATTATTAAGTTGAAAAATCTTCCAGAATTTCTGATTCTTTTCGTTTTTTTACTGACGGCACAATTTGCATTGGGAGCTACAACCGGGAAATTAGCAGGTATCGTAACGGATAAAAACGGAGATATTGTGGCGGGTGTAAATATCATCCTGGAAGGCGCTTTTCTTGGCGCCGCAACAGATATCAACGGTCATTACTTTATCCTTAAAATACCGCCGGGTTCTTATTCGGTGAGCGCTTCAATGATTAGTTATAAAAAATTGATCAAAACAGGCGTCATCATACAGGGTGGGAGAACAACAAGGCTTGATTTTGTGGTGGAGGAATCAATTATTGAAGGGGAAGAAATTGTTGTAACCGCAAAACGCCCGGTTGTGGAAGTGGATAGAACATCTACAGAATTTATCATTAATGCTCAGGAAATTGCACAAGCGTCTATTATTAGAAGTGTTGATGATTATCTGAAGGTTATGCCGGGTGTGACTG
>JAUVIB010000328.1 GCA_030592985.1 Calditrichaceae bacterium
CAGCGGCGCTTTGATAAAATGCTCGCATTTGATACCGCTTTAATTGTCTTGCTTGGCGGTATTTCAATTGGCTTTCAAAATGATCTTTTTTTTAAACTAAAACCGGCTTTAATCGAATCAATAATGCTTGTTCTTTTTGGAATTCACGCTTTCTCTCAAAAACCTATCCTGCTAATGATGGGCAAAAGATATATGGGAGATATTAAATTTTATCCCGAACAAATTTTAATGATGAAACGCATGAGCCTCTTGTTATTTATAGTTATTTTTATTCATACTGGACTCATCGTTTATTCTGCTTTCTTTTTAAGTAAGGAAATGTGGGCATTTATATCAGGCGGTCTTTTTTACATTTTATTCGCATTTGTATTTGTCGGCCAGTGGATCTATATAAAATTTATCAAGCGACCGTTATTAAGTTCCTCAACCGAAGAAGAATGGGTTGATATTGTACAAGAGGATGGGAAAATTATTGGCAAGGCGCCGCGTAGTCAGGTTCATGGTAATCCGGAACTACTCCATCCGGTTGTTTTCCTTCATATATTTAATACAAAAGGTGAGCTCTTTTTACAAAAACGATCCCAGAAAAAAGGTGAGTTTCCCGGATTATGGGATACCGCTGTGGGAGGGCATATCATTTCCGGTGAAACTTTAAAACAAGCGATAACAAGAGAAACAAAGGAAGAAATAGGAATTGATCTTGGAAATATTCATCCTATAGCCAAATATGCCATCCGTAATGATTGGGAGAGTGAATTGGTACATACTTTTTATATGCAATATGACGGCCCCTTTACCCTCGATAAAGAGGAGATCGAATCCGCCAGATTCTGGTCCGTTTTTGAAATAAAAAAATTGATTGGCAGCGGTATTTTTACACCAAATTTGGAACAGGATATTACTATTTTACAAAAATTTAAAATCATATCATAAGCGACATACCGGAGGATAAAATGGAGTATCTCTCTCTTAAACAGCAGAACATTATTACCACTCTAACACTAAATCGCCCGCAAAAAAGAAATGCCTTTAATCTAACTTTTCTTAAAGAATTACAGGATATTCTTAAGGAACTTTCCGGAGATAACTGCAACCGCTTACTTATTATTACCGGTGCAGGTGAGAACGTCTTTTCCAGTGGTGTTGATTTAAATGAAATGATAAAATTTAACACTATTAATGAAGCGCGTGAATTTGCCGTTCAGCTGGAAAATACCATGATGGAATTGTTACGCTTTCCTAAACCGGTTATTGCCGCTATGAACGGGCATGCTTTGGGAGGGGGATATGGTTTGGCAGCATCGGCAGATATCCGTATAATTACAGAAGAAGCGAAAATCGGATTTCCGGCTGTGCGGCTGGGAGCCATATTACCTATCGGATGCACCCTGCGTATTAATGCACTGATCGGCGCCGGAAAAACGAAAGAACTTTTATTGACAGGACGGTTAATCGAAGCACAAGAAGCTTTAGAGATTGGCCTGGTAAATAAAGTTGTTAGCAAAGAGCACCTGTTAACGGAGACGATGAATTATGCCAATGATATTTTGTCCGGTTCCGATGAGGCTTTAAGGCTAACCAAAGAATTAACAAATCAGCAGCTTCTTGTGGAAATCTCACAATATACTCTTAATTTTCAGGAAAGTTTTGCCTACCTTGCTTATACCGATGAATGGCAGAATAGAATCAAAAAATTTTTAATGAAATAATCTGTTATCTAAATGCGTTTATTTAAAATATTCGAGATCTATATTGTTTAATGTGGCTATTACTTTTGCGAGAGCACGCTGCACACATAAAACTAAAACGAACAATATTAAGTAAATATCAAAAAAACAACAAAGGAGAGTATAGATGGAAGATAAAAAATGTTTTAGCTGTGGAAAAATGGAATCTGATGTTCCGGTTATTAATTTGAAATACAAACAAAACGAATTGTGGATATGTCCGCAATGTATCCCAAATTTAATTCACAATCCCGATATAGTAAAAGAAAGCTTATCCAAAGCTGAAGAGAGTTTTAACGTCTAATCTGTTTACGGGGATTGTCGTCATAAGCCAATCTCCTTTTTTTCCAAATCCGTTTTAAGCAAAACTAAGATAGGCTATATCAGAAACAGGCGTAGCTAGGATATTTTAAAATCAAAGTTATATCACAAAATTTTTCCTACCTGAGGTTTGGTTTACAATATTCTTTGAACGAATAAAAGATATCATGATTGCAACGACTAAATCCGGTTATTTTCCAATATCAGCACCCGGTTTATCGGGAGTATCTCCATAAACATTCTTTACGGCATTTAAATATCCCATTCCGTTTCGAGTGTCAGGCTCAAGATAACTTCCTTCCGTCCATTCATTCCAGCAATTGATCGTTAAGATATGTGGTCCTTTACTACGCACCAAGCGTTGTTTTACTGTATATAGGGCCTTCTGAAACCGTTCCGGTGTATTTCCGGAAATTGTATGCATAAAAGGATATCCAAAGTTTCCAAAAGAATCATTCTGGTCTGCCCTTGGACTGGAATCCCAGCCCATCGTTACATTAGGATAATATGGAACATCGAACATCGTTTCAGCTTTTGTCCAATATTTGAAGTACTCATCCTGAACATACTTGTAGTCGGTCCGCATTTTTGGCAGTGATACATGATGAATCCATACATAGGATGTGACACTGTCAAAGCCAAGCTGCATGACGACATCAGCAGGATTTGCCTGTTTTTGCTCGCCAGGAAGAATAGAACGACCCCAAACCACCGCATTAAGATGAATATCGGGAAATCCGGCAGCCTTGACTTTTGCACGAAATCCATCTAATGCTGCGCGTGCAGCTTCTATACTCCCAAAACTTTGCATTAGTTTGTTCAGCTCATAGATAGAGAAATAAGGTTTCCCATCGATTTTCCAATAGGACGGATGCTTGAAATACTTATTAATGACTTCATCGCAGATGCGGTTAAAAGTCTGCTTGTTGACAATTCCTCCATATAATACGCTGCGTTTGCTGTCAAGTTTATACGGGTGTATATCGATCCAGTCATGATTGGCCCACATAAGAGAAAATTTTATGCGGTTATTGTTCGCTGCTTTCAGGAAACCAATATCGAGTCCGCGCTCGAGAAACGGCCCATCGTCGTACCAATACCAATCGAAAATAAAAACATCGATTCCATGGGAAGCTGCTGCATCGATTTTTTTAGCCATAACTTCAGGGTCTGATTCATCAGTATAGCCCCATTGCGGTACATTAGGTTGGTGATGCGATTCAAAACGCGGTTTAGCCTCTTTTACCAATTCCCACTCCGACCATCCTTCACCTTTAAGTTTCCGATTACGTGAATCGTTTTTGTGGTAATTTGGAAAATAATAGCATGCAACGATCATTGAATCCTGCGTGCCTTTCTGCTTAGTGATATCCTGATCTTTATGAGATATACTGCAGCTTAACATCAGAATACAAAAAAACATCAATAGTTTATTCATCTTTTCTTCCAAAATAATATTGAGCTAGCGAATAATAATATTCATCTCTTAAATACTCTCATCTTCGATAAAAATGTAATAGAGTTTTTATTTATATGTAAATATCCTGAATTTTTCTATGTTTTGGTTTATGTTTTAAAAAAGTCATCGAAAAAAACCAACTGATATTTGATGGCATTTCCCCAGTAGCTCCATTGGTGTCTACCCGGACGTTCCGTATAATCATGGGGGATATTTCTTTGCAGCATCTTTTCATGCAGCCTCTTATTAGCCTCATAAAAAAAGTCATTCACTCCACATTCAAATATTATTTTTAATGATTCTTTATCTAACAGATATACCATGTTTATTACGGTATTTTCTTCCCAATTCTCTTTATTATCCCGATAGTTTCCCAATCGTTTTGCAATATTCCACTCATTAGGGAAAGAACGAATATCCACACCGCCGCTCAAACTCCCTGCCGCACCCCAAATATCCTGATGCCTAAAAGACAGATAGAACGCTCCATGTCCGCCCATACTTAAACCGGTTATTGCCCGCCCTTTTTTCTGAGCTATCGTATTATAATTACCATCTATCCAGGGAACAAGTTCTTTGGTAATATATGTCTCATATTTCATACTTTTATCGATAGGACTGTCAAAATACCAGCTTGTAACACCGCCGTCAGGACAGACAATAATCATATCATACTTATCAGCATACTTTGTTATTACAGGAACTCTATTAGACCAATCCAAATAATTACCACCAGCCCCGTGAAGCAGGTATAATACCGGAAAATTCTCATTCTGTTTATCATAACTATCCGGCAGAATAATCAGATTTGGAATAGACTTATCCATTGATTTGCTCTTCACCAGAATAGTATCTATTACCGATGAATATACATTCAGAGAGAAGAAAAATACAGCAGCTAAACAATTTTTATCTTCATTTTCAATGTCCCTATCTTTCTGGGTTAACAAGTTACTTCGTAGAAAAGTGATATATTGTTTTTGTTTTATATGTTTCCCCCGGTTTTAATATTGTAGAGGGAAAATCGGGTTGATTAGGTGAATCCGGGAAATGCTGCGTTTCCAGTACGGCAGCATAACGATGTTTGTAAATTATTCCCTTTTTACCTGAAATACTGCCGTCTAAAAAATTACCCG
>JAUVIB010000325.1 GCA_030592985.1 Calditrichaceae bacterium
CATTTTTAAGAATGGATGAACTACATCCGATTATCGTAATTGTAAAAAATAGTAAAGTGATTTTATACATGCTTAACTATCCTGAGTTGACAAAAGTTATAAATAATAGAATATACATTGTGGATTATGTAAAAACAAAGATAATCATCTAAAAAAATAATAAAAAAGGTAAAATATATCTTTTAAATAGGTTGTTTTTTTCTTAAATTAAAGTGTTTATTTTACTGAATGGAGATGAAATGAGTTTACTGGAAAAATTAACAGTCTGGTCATTGCCTTTTGTACCAAAGCCTATCGTTGGTTACTTTTCAAAACCATATATCGCCGGTTCTAAGTTGGAAAATGCTGTTAGAGTAATTAAAGAACTCAATAGCAATGGAATGATGGCCACCATCGATTTGCTCGGAGAGGAAATTAACCGCAAAGAACAAGCAACCGAAGCCGCTGAAGAATATATACAAATTGTCCAGGAAATAAATAAACAAAAATTAGACGCTAATGTATCGGTTAAACCCACCCATATGGGACTGTTATTGGATAAAGAATTTTGTTATGAAAATATCCGCCGGATTATTGAAGAAGCCGTCAAGTTTAATAATTTTGTTCGTATCGATATGGAAGATCATACCACAACAGATGATACCATTGATATCTATTTACGCCTTAAAAAAGAATTCGAAGGGCATGTGGGTACGGTTATTCAATCCTATATGCGCAGAACAGTGGATGATATAAACAAATTGACAGAATATAAAGTTAATTTACGTTTATGTAAAGGCATTTATATTGAACCTCGTAATGTTGTTTATAAAGATATGTTCAGTATTAATGATAATTATAATTATAATTTAAAAAAGTTACTGAAAAACGGTTGCTATACCGGTATTGCTACCCATGATGAAAAATTGGTTTGGTACGCTCTGGCTCTTATTGATGAATTGAATTTAGACAAGCAGGATTATGAATTTCAGATGCTTCTCGGTGTTGATGAAGAACTCCGGGATATTATTGTTAAAAGCGGGCATCGCATGCGGATTTATGTTCCCTATGGAAAAGACTGGTATGCCTATTCAACCCGGCGTTTGAAAGAAAATCCAAAGATGGCAGGGTATGTGCTGAAAAAAATATTTCATCTAAATTAGAAAGCTGAGGAAAGCACATCCATATAAGCGGTGAACATATCATTATTAACCTCTTTCATCTCCGTCCTGAGTTCTATTAGTTCCTGACTTATGCTTTTCCGCACATTTCTCAGTCTGATCATTTCAGCAAGATATTGCAAATGATAAAAATAGATTGTGTTATCTTCAATTCCTTTTTCGGATATTTTTCGCTCGCTGTTAATTTTTTTTCTTAGATATTTTTCAAATTTATCGTCATTGGGAACGATAAAAGTTTTACCATCTTTCCATAAGGCAAAAGGCAGCCTTAACAATGCAGACCGATGGCTTCCGAAAGTGTGTATCAGATAATTATATTTTTTTAAATAATTTCCGGGACATAAAAACTCGATAGAACAGTGTAATACATCATCAAAGAGGGCATAAGTAGTGGAAATAGCGGCCGAGTTTGATTCCCCTTTTTGATAATAAGCATACGCTTCAAATTGACGTATCAAAGGGTGCTCACCGAATTGATTTAGAAATTGTCCACAACAGAAAAAGACGGATTTGAAATCCTCCATATTAATATAAATTTCAGCCGGATGTAGTTGAGGAATTATAAAATCAATGTTTTCAGAATTAATTAGGGAATATATCTTTTGAGTCAATCCTCTCTTAATGTTTCTTCGCTCATCTTTAAATAAAGACAGATAATCAAGAGAATAGAGATTAACATATAATTCACCTAAAATATGGATTTCTTCCTCAGCATATAAAGATAGTTTTTCAAGTGTTTTAATCTTGTCATTGATATCGACAGGCGGAAAAAATGTTTTCTGCCATTTTTTTAGGATAGTTACGGCTTTATCAAGATCAAAGTCATTCAATGCTTGTCGATAGGCATTTCGGTAATAATTCTCATCATCAAATAAATTGGTTTGCATTGGGGTAATCTTCGTTAATAATTCTAACTTATCTAAATACGCTAATTTAATCCGATTTTATATGTAACTCCAATTTTTAACCATCTTCCGGGCATGGGAATAGAGGGAATTTCATAATAATCCTTATCAAACAGATTCGTGGTATTTAAAAAGAGGTGAATTTTTTTCCATTGATAAGATATATTAACATCGGTTAAAAAATAATTCTCAGCATTTACCCGATCAGCATAACGTAACTTCCAGTTAATTAATAATTTTGGCCAAAATAGATAATGTTCAATACTTGTAATAAATTGATGTCGTAAATAGTTTACCAGATATCTTGAAATAAGGTCATTTGAGTCCAGAGTGCGATCTAAAAAAGTATAATTTATACTCAATCCCGTGACCGGATTTTCGGGAAAAAAATATCTGGGATTGGTTTTATAGCTGATTTCAAAACCGTTTGTTTTTGCCCGGTTTAAATTTTGCGCATACCAGATACTATCAGTAAGATTAAGCACCCAGTCTATTAAACGATCCTCTAACCGCCGAAAAACAGCGGCTGTTACCTGGCTGGCTTCATACCGAAAATTGAAACCCATTTCATAGCTTAGGCTTACTTCGGGATATAAATTTTCATTTCCCTGGTTTGCAGGACTTGTATAATAGAGTTCCGTAAAAGTTGGTATACGAAAAGCTTTATTCGCTGATATATGTATTTTCAGGGCGTTGCTGAATTCATAAATAAAATCAACACCCGGCCAAAATTTAGTTCCTTGATTCGAATAGGAATAGCCTGATATCCCGGCAATAATTTTTGCTTTCTCCTCCAATTGAAATTGGTGCTCAATGGTAGCGCCAATGCTGTTTCTCTCATGTTCACCAAGATTATTACTGCTGATTGTTTCAAAATTATCATCAAGACTAACTGTTGTTATGCCGTTATTTGAAATATATTGTGATTGAATCTCAGCATGATAAACATTAGTTTTATGCAAATTGTGATAAAAAGAGGGATCATCTCTCTTTAATAAAAATTCATCTTCTCCGATTCGCCACGAAAGTATTGGTTTGAATAAAAACTTCTCATTTTGATACGTCCAGTTACTTTGTAAAAATAATGTCTTAATCTCTTCCCATTGATTAGGATATTTAGATGTATAGAAACTGTTTGCTCCGAATTTCTTTTCAAGATAAGAAGCTGAGAAATTAATGCGATTTTGATCCTGAACATAACTAATGTCTGAGGAGAAATTAAAAATATCAAAATCCGTTGAAGGACGATATCCGGCTGAACCACTTTTTGATGCGGAAAATCGGGTATACAAGTTCTTATATGGTAACTCTAAAGATACACCTCCCTGGAAATACTGATAATCGCCTCCGCTCAAATTAATGGAAAAATTTTTAGTTTTACCTTCTTTTAAAATGATATTTACCACACCGCCAAAAGCATTTGGACCATAGATACGGGAGCCCGGCCCTTTTAATATCTCTACTCTTTCCACATCAGCAAGTGAATAAGGAATATTTAGATTATGATGTCCTGTTTGCGGATCATTCACCTTGATCCCGTTGACTAATAAAAGTGTTTGTTCAAAGGTACTGCCCCTAATAGATAGATCCGCCTGTATACCGCCCGGTCCTCTTTGCTGCAGGTCAACGGATGGTATGTATTGTAATAATCCCTGAATAGATTGTATGGGCATTTTTTTCAGCTCTTTGGCAGTTATTACAATTACTGATCGGGCAACAAGGGGGAGAGAAGTTGGAATACGGCTGGCTGTAATAACAATCTCATCATTAAAGTTAAAAAAGGCGATACTATCCTGAGCTTGAATATCCGTCAAATTGATCAGAATAATTAGAAAAAATAATATAAAATTTGATAATCGGGAAACTGTAGATAAACGCGTTTTCATTAATCTCATTTAATCTATTGATACGAAAACTGTGAAATTAAATGAATTCTAAATTAAAAACAAGTTTGTATATATTGTAAACCGGATTTGGGATTAAGTCTATAAGCTTGTGATTTTGTGAAACAATATAAAAAACAACAAGGGAGTTGCCTCCCCTGTTGTTTACCGGGATTGGTTTAGGCTGATTTCATTTCTTCGATCATTCTTGGAACGATATCAAACAAGTCTGCTACGATTCCGTAATCAGCTAACTTAAAAATGGGGGCCTCGGGGTCTTTATTAATCGCTACGAGATATTTTGAAGAAGACATACCCGCCAAATGTTGAATGGCTCCGGAAATACCCACCGCAATATATAAACTGGGAGAAACGGTTTTACCCGTCTGGCCAACCTGCTCATCATGTGGACGCCAACCGGCATCAACAGCAGCGCGCGAGGCTCCTGTTGCGGCGCCGAACTGTTCGGCTAAGTCTTCAATAAGGTGCCAGTTTTCCGGCCCTTGCATCCCTCTTCCGCCGGATACGATAATATCGGCTTCGGTCACATCAAGTTTGCCTTTTGCCCCGGAAATAATCTCTTTAACAATGGTTTTGAAATCGGCTGTTTCAACACTTTGTTCTTCCACATTTGCTGAAACGGGCGCCTCTTGGGCTGAATAAACATTAGGCCGCATGGTAACAATTTTTACAGTGGAAGTTAAGCGAATAGTTGCTAATACTTTGCCGG
>JAUVIB010000071.1 GCA_030592985.1 Calditrichaceae bacterium
CGGGGTCGAGTTCAGAGTTATTGTTGAACTCAATGTCTATAACCCCAATCCCTTCATTTTTTAAATACCCCATAAGTGCTGCTTCTGTCTCCAAATTAGAATCGTTTTCACCTGTACCCCAAGGATCTGAGCATTTTGTCTGATCCCAATAAAAGTCAATTTGGGCTTCATTTTTATCGATATCTTGATCACAACTCCAAACAGAAATTATTGTCATTAAAATAATGGGAAATGTTCGAATTTTCATATTACGATCTCTTTATTTAATAGATAACACATAATCCCTAAACACCCGATTGATACTATTTCAATAAAATCAATTTCTTCGATTGTACAAAACCCTTATCTGTTGTTAATTTGTATACATACACACCACTGGCAAAACCAGAAGCATCCCAATCATATTTGTAAACTCCGGCAGATAGTTTTTCTGAAACTAATGTGGCCATTTCTTGTCCAACCATATTATAAACCTTTAAAGTCACAAAATTTATTTGAGGAAGAGAAAACTCAATGGTAGTACTTGGATTGAAAGGATTAGGAAAATTTTGGTGCAGAGCAAAGCCGTTAATGGAAGTATTGGTAGACTCATAAATACCTACGTTCTCTCCTTCGGCAAGATAAAAGAGAATATTTTCCATCAGCATTGTTGCAGTGATATAACCGGAATGATTCCGTACCCAATCCTGGTCGCTGGTGGTGATCAAAATCCCATGGGCTGGATTCGGTGGAGTAAAAATGAAACCAAAGTAGTCACCTTGATATTCCAGGAAGGGGATGACCGTTACACCATCACCTATACCGTTACATCCGTACCAGAAGTAGCTGAGAGTATCGACCAGATTAGGTGTGGTTGATAATGTGCCTATAACATTCATCGGCTCTAAATCTCCGGATACCGTTCCGACCAAAGTTACGCTTCCAGCCAAGGAGTCAACCAATTCATCAAACAACAAGTTAGAAGAATTATTACATAAATATTCGTTCTGCAAGTAAATGGATTTACCGGACTTCAGATAATAAAGAATCATCCCCCGACGCTGGACGGGGATGTCAATTACACCAGAGGAGATGATCAAAATATCGGAAGTATCCAGGAGAGCGGAATCCTCCAAGGCTACTTGCTGATGAATTGTTGCCTGGAATCCCATCGCTTGTGCCAAATTCAACCAGTTCTGGTCCATAATGTGACCGGAAATGGCACTTTGACTCTCAATAATGGTGACGATCTGCCCGGTTGCTTCGGTGTTTCTATGCTCTGAGACCAATATACTTTTAACATTCAATTCTGTTATCGTTTCACGCTTTTTTGGATGGATAACTGCTGGTGTGGCAAATTGCCCGTCATGGTTGGATGATTGTCCCACTAGAGAACCGATGGATAGCAATGTAGCAATAACTAAAAATGAAAATAAGTAGGTTGAACGATAAATTATCATAATACCTCCTATAATTGAGTTTAGTAGTGCAGAAATTATTAATTAAACATTTTCCAATGTATCGGCTAACGTTAGTATTAACCCGCAGGGTACAATAGCGGTGATGTCTTCCGTAACTTCATAATTTACCTCGGGTTATTCCAATCTTAAAATCAGCGTATCCGTGCCCTGTCGGAGTTGAATACATTGTTATTTGCTACCCAATATGAACGCTAAATATATATTTATTCTGTTATAAGTTTGTATTTTCATTTTTGAATATCAACTAATAAATCTATAATTTCATCAATATTATTCTTGTTCACTATTTCAATTCCTGCACAAGGCCCATTATAGAATTTTTGAACACTTTCAGTAAGTGTTGTAACATCGTGTTTATTGATTTTTTCCCGTATTTTAGCTTCATTCAACATTGCTACAATTCCGATTTTCTTCTTACGAATTTTTAAAAATGCGAAGTTCCTTTTTTTTCGTAGAGAAATATAATATCTTTGAGAATTGAAATTGAGAGTTGGTATTCTTTCTAATAATTTCTCTTTCAAAATATTAAAAACCGCCAATGTGTCTTCATTTATATCTTCTAAATGAAATTGTTCTGTGTATGCTGATTTTCTTTTCTGTTCGTCTTGGCTATCTGAAACAATATCAATATTTTCAATATTTTCAAAATCTGGTGATAATGTAAAAATAGAATTTTCACCTTTTGCATTTGTTATAAATTCTTTTAAAATTGCTACCTTTACTATCTTGCCCCAAGTATCAGTATATGTTTCTGTAATTTCTGGTAATTCTTTTTTCTCGCCATCAATAATTAGTAATATATTTTTGCTATTCTCAACAGTATCTTTTATAAATTTAAAAATTTCTTTTTTCCCGATAATTGCTTTCAACTCACTACGTAATTCAGTATCATTATCAAAAATTGAATATAATTTTTCAATTAATTTTCCTTGACTTGGTGGGTTTTTATAAAAAGCAAAAAACTTAGTAATCTGGGGAAAAATATGGTTAAAGAAACTATGTTTAGCTAATTCTACTTCAACTAAATAAAATTCAGCGTTCTTTCTATCAGAAAAATCAAATAGAAAACCGTCCGGAATTACACCACCAAGGGAGTTGTTATCAATCTTTTTCTTTGCATCAATAAAAATTGTATGCTCACCAAAAAACGTTTTTGAATTTTTTATAACCAATTCTTCAAATTCAGCTTCTTTCGTATATTGTTTTTCAGAATATCTTTTTCCATTTTGATATATTACTGTTTCCATAAATAACATTCGTCCTTTATTTTATCAAAAATATTTTTAGTAGTCGAAATGAATTTATTCCTGATATAACGCTTGTTTATTAATATTGATGATTCTCTAAAGCAAATAACATATAATAGACCTACTATTTTCCATGTTATAAAAAAACTAATTATGAAATATTATGGATAGTAAATTTTCCGCATATTTCTATTTAATTGTTATTTATTTACACCTATTTACAAGCTATTATGAATACTAATTTAGTAGACCCGGTTTAAAATAAATAATTCTTTCTAATATAGCAAGGTCAGCATGGCAAAACCTCCTTCTGGTTAAATAATTAGCGCACTCATTACCAATGATCTGGATTTATCTTGACACGAACCTTATTTAGTTATACTGCTAAGATTTTGGAAACAATTTACTCATTATTTGTCTAACTAATTGATCGATATATAGAAAATATGGAACAGCATGCTCTTGAGCAATCATATGTTGAACAATACCTTGACCAATTAATAATTTAGCAACATCCGGTTCACCACTCTCATCAGGTACAATTTTATCATTTTCTAATTTCATTCCAGTTACAGGCATGGTGCTTTTTCCAAATGTCTTGTCTTTATCTGCATGGCCAAATGCATTACGAAATATTTCTCTGAATAGTTGGAGCTGGTCTTTCTGCTCTTGGGATATAAGATCTAATTCCTTTGCTTGGTCGATTGAAAAATTTAAATTCCTATCTCCATAAATTTTTATACCTTCAGAATACTTATCGATCAATGCGGAAATAGAACGGCCTTTTATTTCTTCTTCTGTTTGTTCTACATTTTTTCCATGCTCAATAATTAGTGCATTTTTTAAAAGACTTTCTAATAGATGATTTGTTAAGGTAATTGCAGATTGACACAAACCAAACATTATACAAAGGCAGATTTCATGTCTAAGTGGATCCATCTCAGGCCAACTATAATGGTCTTTGTAAATATCTCTAACAGAAAGATAGAATTTATTAATGGAATCGCTTCTTGAATTTATGATTTCATTAATTTCATCAGTGAGTTTCTTTTTCTCTTTTTCATCCATATAAGGTTCTGCAGTATAACATATATATTAAACGCCATCTAAATCTATAGATAATTTTACAATATTAGAAAATAATTCATTTTTAGATAACTAATTCTATTGACTATTTCTTTAATTCAATCGTGAATTCACGAATTTAAAAATGTTAATTGAACACTATTTTTCAATTTATCAGATTTCTCTAACTTGCCGACAACTTTAATTCTTTGATTATGTAAGTAATTACAGTTGAATGTAAGGAGTAGAAAAATTAAATAAAAGATATATTTTACAAGTATACATACATGTCGGGAGACAAATCTTTAGATTTTTCAATATCCTGCATTTTGGATATGCCTTTATACAAAACGGGGTAAAGGAAAATATTTTTAAAGATTATTTCTCTGCTAATTACTACTCTTTGCGTTTTTGGTCTTTTTCAATCTAAATACAATATACAGAGGTACTCCGGTTAAAACAGTAACAATCGCCATTCCCGACTCGATTGGTCGCTCAAAAAAGGCCAAAGTTAAAATCATTAATCCCGAGAGAAGATAAAATAAAGGAACCCATGGATAGCCGGGCATCTTCAAAACTGTCTTATTGGTCAAGCGTAATTTGAATACTCCTATTACTGAAAGAATAGGGAAAATTCCCAAAGAAAATCCCATGTAGGTCAATATCTGGTCGAATGTACCGCTAACAACCATAAAAACAGCAATGACGCCTTGCAGGATAATGGCATTGGAAGGGACCCGAAATTTAGGATTTATCTGAGAAAGACCACTAAAGAAGAGCTTGTCCCGGGCCATGGCGTAATAAACCCGAGGACCAAGAATGATAAACGCGCTCAGTGAAGAAAAGAGGGCAAAGGCAATTAGTAAAGAAATGAATGAATCCAATGTTCGTCCAAAGGCCAGGTTCACGGCAAGTCCACCAATCGAGATGACACCCTGCATACTTTCCGGATTCACCGCGTAGATATAAAACAAATTAAGAAAAAAATAAAGGATCATAACCATACCGGTACCAATTAACAAAGAAAGCGGTAAGTTCTTTTTGGGGTCTTTAATTTCTGATCCAATGTAAGTTGCCGCGTTCCATCCACTGTATGCGAACATTATCCACATCAGAGATAATCCGATGGTTTTCCATCCCCCAAAATCAAATGAAAATGATTTATTTGGTGAAAAATGTGCCCAGTCACCCTGACCGAAAGAAAGCCCCACTAAAATAATTCCGATGATGAGTAATATTTTTAATAGGGTTAATCCGTTCTGGATACGAGCCCCAAACTGAATACCACGCAAATGAATACCGGTGAAAAAAACAATGATTGCCATAGCTAAAATTCGTTTGATCCACAAATCATTAAGCCAGACAGCGGTACCTGATATTTCCGAGAGTTGTGGAAAAGCGCGATAAATATACTCACTAAAACCAATGGCTGAAGCAGCGATAGGCGCCGAAAATCCGGCGATCAATGATACCCAACCGGCTAAAAATCCAAATAGAGGGTGAAATAATTGTGATAAAAACGCATACTCTCCTCCCGCTTGTGGAAATGCAGCGCCCAACTCACCGTAACTCAATGCGCCTGATAGGGCTATCAATCCTCCAACGAGCCATAGAGCGAGCATTAGGAGAGGATTATGTAAATCCTGCATCAGTAAACCGGAAGTTGTGAAAATACCGGCGCCTATCATATTGGCAATGACGATATTTGTAACCGGGAAGAGGGTCAGTTTACGATCAAGTTGGGTAGCCATGAGAAATATTTTCTTTAATTTATTGAGTAGATTTATTTTATTGATTTTTTGTAGTTGATTGATACGCCGTTGCCGCTATCATTTAATGTCGTTTCCATATAAGGTAGTGATTTGATGTAATCATAAAATTCGGCGGCGCCGTGTCCAAACATTCTTTTCCAAACCGATTCGGAAACGTTGTGTGCAGTATAGCAACCACCAACTTCAAGTTTAGGATATATATCAATGAAATAATTCTTGTACCATCCTTTATCGGCATTCAAGAAAATATTAACTACCTTACAGAAGAAACTCACTATATAACACCTCAAAATACGGGTTATATAAAGTTGTCATAATTTCTCCTAAAAGCTAATAGTTAAGTTAACCCGCTGGATAACAATATCAAATTTCCATACAAAGAACAATTCCAATGATCTGGATTTATCTTGACACGAACCATATTTAGTTATGCACAAATTTAATTAATTTCAATTAATACAATTTATCATTCTAATTGGTGTTCACCGTGCCATAATAAAAACGTTGAAACACAAAAAAACAATAAAAAAATAAGATTGATGTAGCCACCATAAATGATACCTCCAAATGGTGAAGGGATGTAGGCTGCTATTGAAGATGTTAAAAGTAATAATGTTGGTGTAAATAGAATTATCCACTTTGGATAATATGTTTTCCTGAAAATTATTGTAAACATAAAAATAATTGTTCCAATAGTACCAAAAACAAACATCATATTATATAAAAAGTGAAGATAATCTATAGATTGACCTAACAATATTTTAACACTTTCTAAATCGCATTGTTGTATTGATGCCCTTGCTCTCAGTATTAAACCGGTATTAACAAATCCCGAATGATATGAACCAGCAATAATACTCATAACAGCAAAACCTGAAAATGAAATTGAAGCTAAAACTTTACCGGCTGATTTAATAGCAAGATAAATTTGCCAAAAACCTATAGCATATAAGATTGAAGCAATCGGACCAATAGCGCCGCCAATCATTAGTCGAAGAAGTGGAATTTCACCCATAATTCTTCTGGAATATTCATAGTACTCTGAGCCACTGTAAAAACCACCATATAAAAACATATCCCCAATAAACATGAGAATAGCCCCTAAAATCCCTGCTAAACCCGTAAGGCGTATTACTTTTATTTCATCCATTAGTATTTATTACCTTTGTTTATTTATTCCAAATAGAATGGTTCAATTTTGCTAACAGCTTATTAGTTTTTTTTGCTAATACGAGCGCATAACTCCTAAACACCCGCAGGTTAGAAAAATAACTTTGCAGTGCTGTATTTAGGAGCGTGTAAAGTTTTGTTTATTAAGATTCATCCTTGTCGCGCTCGATTTCATTCCTTAACATGTTATATGCAATTGCTTCATCGTAAAACAATAAGTTTTTTTGTTTCAACATATGAACCAGTTTGTAAACGACAAAAATATATTCCACTTGTCTTTTCTGTAGCATCCCATTTACACGAGAAACTTCCTGCAGGCAATACTCCATTAATAAGAACATCAACTTTTTTACCCAGAAGGTCAAATACTACGAGTGAGACAAATGATCTTGATGAGATAGTGAAAGGAATAGTTGTTGTTGGATTAAAAGGATTTGGATAGTTCTGTTTAAGTGAAAATCGATCTGGCGTAGAATATTGATAATTATTATCTATAGAATTTAAAATATCCGAAAGGGGCCGTTGCCATATTCCACTCATTGCACCACTGAAAATATAGTTATCCTTTTTAGCAAATGAGACTAAGTTAATGTTATTTAATCCTTCATTAAAACATTTCCAATTATTGCATTTTTCCGATGTAAATGATACCCCTCCGTAATAAGGTGCTACAAAAACATTTGTATCAATGCAGCAAAAGCAATTGATACGAAGGATTGATAAACCGTTATTATATTCTATCCAATTTTCACCATTATCAGTAGATACAAATACTCCACCACTCCAGGTTCCGGCAAAAATTTTCATTCCGTTTGTAGCTAAAGTAAGAACACAAGTATCTCTCAAGCCATTACTGGAGGCAGACCAGTTTAGGCCTTCATCGGATGATTTGAATATTCCTCCCGGTGTAGCAACAAACAAAAGGCTATCCCTCGAGGTAAAACCATTAATTGTTTTATTAGATAATCCGGAATTTGCCGCAATCCAATCTTTACCATAGTTTGTTGAGCGTAAAACACCCATTGGAGTTCCAGCAAAAAAAACATTGTTATGTATAAAAAATTGATATAAGTGAGAAGTCGGCGAAATGCGATTCCAGGTATTTCCTTCATCTTTCGATAGAAACAAACCTTCTTTGCTGTTTACCGCATATATATTCGTATCCTGAATAATAATTGAGTTAAATCTTCCAGTCAATTCTCCCTGTAGAATAGAGGTCCAGCTTTCACCATTATTCCTTGAACGAAATACCGCATAATCAGTTGTTACGAAAATATAATTATCAGCCGTTGCAATATCTCGTATAAGTTTATTAGCTACATTTGTATGTCCCTCAGTCCAATTAAGACCCATATCTATGGATAAATAAACACCAAGATCAGCCCCAACCAATAGAAATTTATTAGTAACAGCAATCGAATTCACAACGGTATTTGATAAATTATTGACAATCGGACTCCAATTTTTCCCTGAGTCCGTCGAGAAAAACAAACCCGAACCATTTGTTCCGGCTATAATTTGAGTGTCAAGAACGGCAAGCGAATTTATATTGTCGTTGTCTAACCCATTATTCCTGGAACTCCAACTTGTATCTTGATTATTGAGCATATAAAATCCAATAGACGTCCCAGCAAACAGAATTGTATCCATTGTAAAAAAACTGTTAACTTTCGTAAAATTCAAACCGATATCATTCCATTTCAAGCTGTCAATATTAGATTGAAAAACGCCAGCATATGTACTTGCAAAGATTTTTGTTCCCATTTTAGCGAGAGCAACAACATTTGAGTCAATTAAACCTTCATTGGCAATTTCCCACGTTGTTCCATTATCAGGTGATACATATACTCCTTTTTCAGTGCCGGCCAAGATATGTAGGCTATCAGAAATCAAAGCATGAACATCTATATACTCCTCATTAAAAAGAATGTTTTTTCATGACATTCCGTTATCTATTGATTTATATAATCCTTTATAACTTGTTCCAATGAATATAGTAGTATCATTAATCAACAGAGATTGTATGCATAAATCTGACAGATTATTATCAATTTGCTGCCAAGTTTTTGCACTGTCGGTTGATATAATAAGACCACCAAACTCAGTTCCTGCATAAAGTGTTGATTGATTTATAGCAACACAGGTAGGGTTTCCGCCTCCAGCACCGTTTGCGGAGATCCATTGTGCAGATAACATGTCGGAGTAGTAGATGAATAATAATAATAAAATGAAGAAGTTATATTTCATTTTCACACCTCCATTAATTTATTACAAATGCATATTAAAGCTGAGATAATCCGCGCGACAATTAACTTGCCCAAACTAATGCACTTTTTGAAAAAGAATGATGCTTAATCTAATTAGAATGATAAATACTCTCAATATTTATGCCATGTATTTAAAAGCCTAAATACACTGTTAATCTACTTCATTCTACGCATTATTTACGCTCCCTATGAAAATATTTCGCAAATTCATCAAGCATATAACAAGTAATTCTGTAGTTTTCATCATAATATCCAATATTACAAATTTTGCATCGACATTCAAGAAAATATTAACTATCTTACAGGAAAAACTAACTGTCGATCTGGATTTATCTTGACACGAACCTTGTTTTGTTAGACTGAAAGCATATAAATGGTATACAACTATCAAATTTATTTATAGATCTTTATACCTTTGCATGACAACATCCATCAGCTTTCTTGTCTTTTTTATCACTTCAGATCGCCATGCACCAGATGATGGATAAAACATTTCAATGAATTTTTTTTTGACTTTTATTTCATCTTCTATGCTCGCATATCCGTAGTAAAAACCCTGAGTTTCAACAATCATATTTTGTAGTGATTTTATTGCGCCCATAGTTGTGTGGCTGTTCATGGTACCATATTCAAATGGCATGGAAAGGAAAAGAGCATCAGGACTGAGTTTACCAATAAAGTGAGAAAAGTCTCCTGTGACAGTATAAAAATCATCAGTATTTCCCCAATCAATTGTATATCCCGAAAATAGTGATTCTACAATACTCTGACTTTTGGAATCCTCTGTTTTTACAGAGAAAAGATGGAGCTTTCCCCTCTCTCCATAGCCTGTATGCAAATCAATATGAAAGATAGTATGATAATTTTCAGATATTTCTTGAAGAGCGGACTTAATTACATAAATCTGTGGTTCAAAATCATTTCCACCAAAAAATATTCCCTTTGGAAATTCATACTGCCCTTGGAGTATCGCTTGGCGAAAGGCTTTTGTTGAAACAGATACTAACTTCTTTATCATCGCAATATAGAACAATCTGTTCCCCAAACTACCTGTATTTACTTTACCTTTAGGATTTATCATTTTATGAAGTTCGATATATCCTGAATTTTTTATTGAGAAGAGATTTTTATCAATATCACAATTCCTGTTAAGATCAACGTTGTTTTCCGTTACCCTCCTTAAATATTTAAAACCATAGGGATTCATTCCATGAATTAATAATATCCCTATATCATTTAAATATTTCTCTTTTAAAAACTCCGTTATAAACATTTGCTGTACAGCGCTACCGACAAAACCTTCAACCCCATGGACACCTGAAGATATAATCAGTAGCTTGCTTTTTTCTTTTTGAGCCGGGATATAACAAAAATCTATTGTCAGATCGGTATCAATCTCACTTTCGACTTGAATGTTAAAAATCTCAACATTTTTGAATATGTTCTTAATCTCATTGGCACTTAAGATAAATTCTTTACGGCATTCTTTATATGAATTTTGGAAATATTTTAATTCTGTGGGATCAGCCTTTATTTCACCATCACCGGGTGAATAATAGTTGTAGCTTACATAGGAATAGATAAATCCAGCAACACATACGATGAAAACAGTAAATAATAAAATAAAAAGTATTTTCTTAGTCAATCGTTTACTCTTTTTCTTCATATTAATACCTATAATTATTTATGGTTCCAGTGAAGATATCGGAATTTCACAGTGATGTGTACATTTTATTTCCAGTTCA
>JAUVIB010000144.1 GCA_030592985.1 Calditrichaceae bacterium
CCAAAAATAGCATTTCCTCCCAAGCCACCGAGGGATTACATAGCCCCGCTTAAATGCTTTGCCTTTTATTATAGAAGGATGTAAATTCAATGAAATCAAATATCGATTAAGCAGGTAAAACATGATTTGGCTTATTATTGTTTCATTCATATGGGCATTTTCTTTTGGTTTAATTAAAACACAATTAACAGGATTAGACGCATCCTTTATTTCATTTATCCGCCTATTGATCTCTTTTATTATATTTTTGCCGTTTTTACGAATTAAAAAATTGAATTTCTCTCTATCTTTTCGTCTTTTCTTTACGGGTATGATTCAATACGGTTTGATGTACTTAACTTATATATACGCTTATAATTATCTCGCTGCCTATGAGATTGCTTTGTTTACTATTTTTACACCCCTTTATATCACGCTATTTAATGATCTGTTCAGCGGAAAATTCCATAAACTATTTCTAGGCGAAGCTCTAATTGCTGTTTTAGCTGCAGGATTTATTTTATATAACCGTATATCTGATGATGGCCTAATCCGTGGATTTTTTATTATCCAGGTATCTAACATATCTTTTGCATTCGGACAGGTTTATTATAAGCGAATATTAAAAAATACTGAATATAAAGATTTTCAAATATACGCTCTTTTGTATGGCGGAGCAGTTGTATTATCTGGTATTAGCGCTGTTTTTATGGTTAATTATTCTGAACTGCATGTTGCAAGCAATCAAATTTACACACTTTTATATCTTGGCGCCGTTGCATCGGGTGCGGCTTTTTTTCTATGGAACTATGGAGCGCGGCGTACCAATATAGGCACGCTTGCTGTTTTTAACAATTTAAAAATACCACTTGCCATGGCAGTATCTTTGCTGGTTTTTGGAGAACAAGGAGATCTTCTCCGGCTTTTATCCGGGGGGATTATACTTATGGGTTTAGTCATTTACAATGAAATATATTTTAAAGCTGCTATCAAACATAATAATAGATCATTATAAAATGGGAAAAACTTCCAAACATTACAAAAATATGAAATATTTCATGAAATCCAAAAATACCAGGCCAGGGATTGGGTTTTTTAAAGGCATAAATAACAGCGCCTAATGAATAAAAAAGACCGCCTGCTGCCAACCACAAAATGCCTTCTGTGGAAAAAGACTGTATTAATGGCCAGATACCGATGACAATCATCCAGCCCATTAGCAGATATATCCCGGTATATAAAATACGTGGTGCATTTAACCAAAAAATTTTTATAAAAAGACCAAGTAAAGTCAATCCCCAAACCGCACCGAAAATAGACCAACCCCAGGCGCCGCCCATACGAATCAGACAGACCGGTGTGTACGTTGCGGCAATAAAAATAAAGATCATGATATGATCAATTTTTCGAAATATCTCTAATTTTTTATTGGAAAGCGGCAGCCAATGATATAATGTGCTGAAAGTGTAGAGTAAAATCATTGAAATTCCGAAAATGGAAAAGGAAACGGAATGCATCGTGGAAGATGCTCCAAAGGGACGAGTCAATAGCATATAAAAAGCCATAACAGCTAATAAAGCGCCGATGAAGTGGGTTAATCCATTCATAGGTTCACGGAAGTTAATTTTCATAAAAAAGTCCTTTACAAATATTTTTTTACACTTATAAAAAGAGACAATGCCCTTTGAAGAGATAACTCTTAGATTTTATATTTATTTTAAATAGTAAATTGTAAAACTTGTGTAAAATAGTTAAATTATTCATAAATGTATAATGAACCTAATTAATTTGAACTTTGTCTTTATGGAGGAAAAATGAGAATTCTAAAAGCAATAACTATAATTATATTTCTATCCACGATACCTTTGAGCGCACAGCTATCCAATGAAACACCGGCCCAAAAAGAGGAACGGATGCAATGGTGGACAGACGCTCGTTTTGGAATGTTTATTCACTGGGGATTATACGCACTTCCTGCCCGCCACGAATGGGTAAAACGCCATGAACGAATAACCAATGAAAAATATTTCAAACTTTTTAATCCCGATCTGTTTACTCCCCGTGACTGGGCAAAAATGGCGAAAAACGCCGGTATGAAATATGCGGTAATTACCAGTAAACATCACGAGGGGTTCTGTCTGTTTGATTCAAAATTTACAGATTATAAAGTGGTCAATACGCCTTATGGTAAAGATTTAATTAAACAATGGGTGGATGCATTCAGAGCAGAGGGCTTGAAAGTTGGATTCTATTATTCTTTATTGGATTGGCACCATCCTGATTATACTATAGATCGTAACCATCCGCAAAGTCCTGCCACTGAAGAGGGATACAAACGGCTGAATAAAAATCGCGACATGAAGAAATACCGCAAATATATAAAAAATCAGGTTAAAGAACTGCTTACCAATTATGGTAAAATTGATATCATTTGGCTGGATTATTCTTTCCCCTCAGGATCACACGGTAAAGGACGGATAGATTGGGATTCGGAGAATCTATTGGCAATGGTGCGTAAACTGCAACCGGAAATCATTGTTAACGACCGGCTTGACCTGTTAGATGTGGAAGGCGGCTGGGACTTTACAACGCCGGAGCAGTATAAAGTTTCACAATGGCCGGAAAGAGACGGGAAACAAATCCCCTGGGAAACATGTCAGACTTTCTCCGGATCATGGGGATATTACCGCGATGAAATGACCTGGAAAAGTCCACATCAACTTCTTGAATTGTTGATTGAATCTGTAAGTAAAGGGGGTAATCTTTTGCTGAATGTGGGACCAACCGCAAGAGGGATGTTCGATTATCGTGCACAGGAACGGCTTAAAGTCATGGGAGATTGGATGATTCTAAATAATTGTTCGATTTACAACTGTACCCAGGCACCGGAAAATTTCCCCAAACCGGATAACTGCCTGCTAACCTATAATCCTAAAACCAATCGCTTATATGTTCACCTGCTTAATTATCCTATGGGCAGATTGACGCTTAAAGGTTTTGGCGGGAAGGTTCAATATGCCCAATTTTTACATGACGCATCGGAAATTAAATTTGGAAAACCAAGGCGGAATATAACCCATCAGGAGAAAATGCAGGAAGAAGATATTATCCTGCTGCTGCCGGTGGTTAAACCAAAAGTGGAAATTATTGTTATTGAACTTTATTTGGAGTAGACATTAGCTACACTCATTTCAGGAAAACCAACAAAAGGGGAAAGTATGAAAATTATAGCAACATTTCTCACTGTTTTTTTTACTTTCAATATTGGGTTCAGCCAAACAGATTCAATTGAGAGCGCTTTACAAATTTGGTTTGATGAGCCTGCACAAACCGATGTCCCTGACCAACCGATGAAGGGTAGAAACGATCCACAATGGATTAGAGCGCTACCAATTGGAAACGGGCAGATAGGCGCTATGATTTTTGGAGGTGTTTATAGAGAACGCCTGCAATTAAATGAAAAAAGTTTATGGTCCGGCGGGCCCTATGATGCGGATAACCCCGAAGCCTTTATCGCTTTAGATGAAATCCGAAAATTATTGTGGGAAAACAGGTTTGAAGAAGCTGAACAGCTTACCAGGCGGAAATTGATCTGCAGGGGAAAAGGTTCCGGATTAGGCCATGGAGCCAATGATCCTTACGGCAGTTTCCAGACACTCGGTGATTTGTATATTACTTCCGGTCATAAGGGGAATTTCAGCCATTATAAACGATCGCTGAATCTAAGAGATGCTATTGTAACGGTTGAATATGATATCGACAAAATACATTATAAACGGGAAATGTTTATCAGCTATCCTGACCGGGTTTTTGTTATCCGTTATTCGGCCAATGAACCCAAAGCTTTAAATCTCGAATTGGAATTGAGAAGGCCGGAAAAATACACAACTCGAAGCGATGGAAATGACAAACTAATCATGTTCGGTCAATTGAATAATGGTATCAATGGTGAAGGTATGCGCTATATGGCCCGCTTAAAAGCTAAGACCATTGGCGGACAAATCAAATCCGACAGGAATAAACTGTATATTACAGATGCCGATGAAGTTATTATTCTTCTCACCGCGGCAACCGATTACCGGCTGGAATATCCATCTTATTGCGGACGGGACTTCGAAAAAATTACACAGGATAATTTAGATATAGCACTGAGTAAATTGTTTGCTGAACTTAAACAAAGGCATCTTGTCGATTATAAAACCTTATTTAATAAGGTACATTTTAGTTTAAGTAAAAAAGGAGTGACTAATTTCCCCATAGATAAACGGTTGGATTTGTTTAAACACACCCAAAATGACCCCGGATTATATGAACTGTATTTTCAATTTGGACGATATCTGCTGATTTCCAGCTCACGCCTGGGATCGCTGCCTGCAAACCTGCAGGGAATATGGAACAATAAAATTCAAGCACCGTGGAATTGTGACTATCATATTAATATCAATATTCAAATGAACTATTGGCCGGCAGAATTAACGAATCTCTCCTCGTGCTATTTCCCTTTTTTGGATTTAATTCAATCCTTACAAAAACCCGGCGCCCGTACTGCAAAAATTCATTACCATGCCCGCGGTTGGATCGTTCATCCCATAACCAACGTCTGGGGTTTTACTGCGCCAGGAGAGCAACCTGACTGGGGTCTGCATTTGGGAGCGGGAGCCTGGATTTGCTCTCATTTATGGGAACATTATGCTTATTCCATGGATAAAGAATATTTAAACGAAATATATCCGGTTCTCGCAGGATCGGTAAAATTTTATTTGGATTGGCTGGTGCTTGACCCGAGGAATGGTAAATTAGTTTCCGGCCCGGCAGGCTCACCGGAAAATGGATTTTTAACAACTTCCGGGAAACGGGTCGCTATGTCTATGGGGCCAACGCATGATCAGGAGCTCATCTGGGATCTTTTTACCAATTTTCTTGAAGCATCACATATACTAGGAATTGATGACAGCTTAACCGGACAAACAACAGAGGCGAAGAAAAATTTATTAAATCCACAAATTGGTTCCGACGGACGTTTAATGGAATGGGCTGAAGAATATAAAGAAGCGGAGCCGGGACACCGTCATATCTCTCACCTTTTTGCACTGCATCCCGGAAAGCAGATATCGATTGAAAAAACACCAGAATTAGCAACAGCCGCGGAAAAATCCTTAGAATTTCGCTTAAGTCATGGCGGCGGGCATACCGGCTGGAGCGCCGCCTGGATTGTTAACCTGTGGGCTCGTCTCGGCAGAGGGGATGATGCTCTTTCCATGTTTAAAAAACTATTGTCAAAAAGTACCCTGCCTAATTTGTTTGATAACCATGCTCCCTTTCAGATCGATGGAAATTTCGGTGGTACGGCAGGGATTGCAGAGATGCTGATACAGAGCGAAATTGGGATTATTAAACTATTACCGGCCTTGCCGAAAGAGTGGGTTAACGGAGAAATTAAAGGGTTAATGGCCCGCGGCGCGTTTGAAGTGGATATAAAATGGCAGAACAGTACCTTAAAGAAAGTTATCGTTCATTCTTTAACAGGCGGAAAATGTACACTAAAATATGGCAGTAAAAAGATGGTTATCAACACCGAAAAGGGTAAAACCTATTTATTGGATCAAAATTTAAGATTAATAAAATTCTAATTTAATAAATATAATTGATTATGTCTTTAGCTCAGCAAGTAATAAATAAATTTCTTGGATTTAAAAGGGGGATCCCCCTTGCCCCCTTTTTTAAGCCTACCCCCTACTGAGTCGGGCGCGGCGGCTAAGACGCGGGGGGATTGAGTTAACTGTCTGTAAATCGAGGTTAAGTCGTTATTGGCTGAGCAAAGGACATAATCTGAAATATAATATCAGGGACTAATTTTAAACACGCGGTGATTTACAAGAATAAATTGTACGGTTACCCGTAAATAAAGATGTAAAAAAGAGATATACGTAACCTCAACATTATGCAATAATAAAAATTGGTTTATGTTAATATTTAAATTTAGTCAGGTTATATTTGTTCGCCAATTTAATTCTGGTATTATCAGGAAGAGATGTAATATATGCTTTCCAGCCGGGACACCAGGTGGCATGCCATCTCCATAGCAAACCTAAAAATGATTTTGGATTAGTGTCATATTTTGCACGAAAACCACAATTTTCACAATTATGATCATCCATACTGATTCCTCCTGATAATGATTAGAGTTAATCCCTATCAATTACCGCGCTGCAGAATTTCCCGGGCAAGCTTGCGGCGTCGTTCAAGCAAACGCTGAGTATCCTGATCCCAGGAACCCCAGGTGGGCACGGCATCCTTCACGATCTCCTTAACGATATCTTCACCTCCGCGGTTTTTCAACAGGACGAAATATTCGTAATCCTCCATGCCGTCCCTGAGGTTCTTTAGCCGGATTGATGCAATGGGACCGTCGATGCCCGCTTCCGTGCCGGGGTAGAACAGCATTCCCTCGCCGTTCCAATGGTCGCCGTGAGTAGGATTATCCCACGGATTCCGGGGAGGCGAACTCCCCCAGTAACAGGCCGACCAGTATAAGAGACCGGTGGCGCCATAGCGTTGGTTGAGCCAGGGCGCGATACGATAGCTAAGAAGAGGAAAATCGATCTCCCAGTATGGGGGTCTTTCAACGTTGACGGCATCTTGATACGGTGGTTTGTCAGCTTTAAATGTCTCATAGTTCGGATGGAATTTGGGTATTGACTGAACAAGTGCTGTGTATAACCACACTTCGTCTCCCGCCTGCAGAACGCGCTGAATACTGGCTTCATCGATGTAGCCGAACAAGGAACACCAGATATCCAATGAGCCATCCAATGTACCCGAATTAGGGTGACGGGGGTAAGGTTGCTCAATGACAAGTCGGCGAAGTCTCGGTTCCACTTTTCCCACAAATGCTCCCAGACGCCGAACTTGCTCATAATTTTTCGGTTTCAATGGTTCATCAAACATATAAAGATAGGCCCGATCTTCCCACCCTTTTCGCTTGAGATAGTCGTACCACGAGCGGTAGAATGCGGCCGCCTTGGACTGATTAGCCCCAAGCATATCGGGGAAAGGAGCCCTGGGTACCTCAATATTCGTCATGTGATGCCGAGCTACGAAGGCGCTTATTTGTTGATCGAGATTTTTGTTGAAATGCACGCTGCCATCTGCACCGATCGGTGGATTGAACCGATGCGGCAGTGGAGGATTGATCCGGTGAGCCGCCATCATCTCAATGAAACGGTCCTCGATACGCATAAATTCCTCGGAATCGGTGGCCAAACCATAATGACCCGCTACCCGGCTAAATCCGCCAAAGTGATTCTCAAGGGTTGGCCCGTTCGGCAAAGTAAAATCCCAGACCTCGATTTTGACAGGGATGCTGACGGTATCGGCATTCTCCGCCCAGACCGAAAACATGCCTGTATAGATACCCGGCGCGGCATCCTTGGGTACGCTCACATCAACCCAGAGGGGCTGTTGTTGGTTTTGCCAGACATCGAAATTCCGGCCACGGAACCGCTCACCGGTAAAGCCAGCCTTACCCCATTTAGGACCCTGAACCGGCTCGCCCGTGTAGGGGTTCGTCCGTGGCACAAGGGC
>JAUVIB010000416.1 GCA_030592985.1 Calditrichaceae bacterium
GTACGGATTTTATAGCTTGATTGACTTTTTGATAAACGCCTATATTTATATCAACTCCAAACTTATCTTTTATGACAATATTTTCATTTTTATCCGCTGACTGCTGATCATTTGAGATCACCTGCTCACTATTTACCGTTCGCGGATCAAATAGCTCCTTTAAAAAGTCAACCGTGATCCAGAGTGAAAGGTTATTTAAAATTACATATAAAAAAGTCAACAGGAAGGTCAAAATAATAGCCTTCCAAAATGGTTTTATAAATTGCAACATTTTAAAATATAGATTCATTAAATCTCACTACTCTTAATTTTTATTCTATTTTTTTTAAGCTGGAATAATTTCCTTACTAAACCATTGGTTCTAATATAAACAAAACATAGACATTTCTAATAAATCACCGGTCTACCAGTGAATATCTCCATTTTTTCGTACTTTTTCAATCTTGTAATTTTTATAGCCAAAATCAATTCTAAAATAATTTTTTAAAAATTCCTTTGATTTGTCTTTTAAAGTCATCCTGTTAAGTGAAATATCATGATCAAATTTCCAGTTTTTCAGCTCAATTCTTTTTTCCATAACTTTAGGATGTTTCTCTATAAAAGGCCTCAACTCTTTAACATATAATCCGTAATCAAATGCATCCGCTTTTAGAACATGTTCATTAACCCATTTGTTATCGTGCCAATATTTATTAAAATGCTCTTGTTTCCTTTGCATAGCTTTTGGTTCCTTTACCCACCCATAATGGTATATATAGGCATCAATAGGTTGAACACTTAATTTTACATTATCCCCTTTTCTAAAACCCTGCGCATCTTTATATGAGTATATAGATTTATCATTTCTAATAATCCTGATTTCCTGATTATACCAATTAGATGAGGCTCCCACATAATCATAGGAACCGTAAAAATGTAAATATTTGAACAACAAACCATCTATGCAAGCTTCATCTTTAAAACGCATCATGTTGTCATAAATTGTATCCAAATATTTTTCATGAACTACTTCATCACCTTGTATATAGAATGCCCAATCGGAGTCTTCAGATATATTTGCAAATGCCTTATCTGTTTCAACAGCCAATACACGACCGCCAACCCTTAAGCTTTCATCCCATTTAGTCTTAATTATTTTAATTTTATTGGGATCAATTTGTTGAATTAAATTTAGTGTTTCATCGTTTGATTCTCCTACCGCTACAACAAATTCATCACAGATGGGTAATATGGAATTTATTGCTTCAACAATTGGATAATCATATATCAAAGCATTTTTAATAAAAGAAAAACCGCTTATTTTCATAGTTTTTACCCAATATTATCATGAATTTGTTTTCTCTGAAACGATCTTAACAATCCAGTTTGATAATTTATTTTTCCTATTACCAAATAGTCCCTTTTTAAAACTGTAATGTGACTGTGACCAAAGAAATGTGCAGTAGGGAAAACGATTATTAATTTCTGTCAGTACTTTTTCAGCATATTCCCTTTTATTCGTCTTATAGTCGCCCACATGATCCATATCAGGACAGCTCTCAAAAAGAATATCACACATTTCACCGCCATATTTACATTTATCATAATCGCTATAATCATAACATCCCCGGCCATCAGGGAGATAAGCAAGGGTTAGTGCGCTATCGATAATTACCTTATCATCCTTTTTAAATTCCAAAAAAATATCAGCCATTAGTTCCTGCCAGGAAATATCAATTGGTGCATTCCTTTTTATTCCGGTATCTATTAATTCAGATATAAAGGGATGTTTGGCTTCAAAATTTATCATCGGATCATTTCTGAAACGGAACGGGATATGATTATACTTTTCTTTGTTATCACCTTCGCGATATTTCCCAGGTATTAAAGACGTTTCTATTTTATCAAACGCATGGGGATCAAAGGTTCTGGACAAAACATTCTTAATGACGGGCAAAGGATTAATAGCTATATTATCCACATCAACATAGGTACCGCCCCAATGGAATATGACAGCAAGACGAAAGATGTCTGAATAGTGTACCCATCCCATGACATTGGGGTTAAGCTTCTCTTTATGTTCATAAAATGGTGTTCCTGCAATTAATTCATCTTGCGACCATTTTAAGATGCGAACACGATTCTCCCCTTTATTTATATGAGCAATCATTTCATCTGTAAGAGAATTTGAAAATATATGGATATTCTTATTTTTATTAAAATAACAAATCGTTTTTAGGCTGAAATTTAATCGCTGGAAAGCAGCTTTTCTATTTAATGGATATTCCCATAAAATATAGATATTATCCATAGAAGATTTTATTTTTTTCATAATATTCTTTTCTATTTATCGTTTTCTATTTTTGAAAATTTAATAATCACTTGCTCCATCACACTTTGAGGGGTGATCTTGCGCATACACTCAAAATGTTTTAATGGACACTCGTTACTCCCATGACTTCCACAAGGCCGGCAGGATAGTTCTACCTCAAAAATTTTATCATTTTCACGATACGGATAATAACCGAATTTACGTGTTGTTGGTCCGAAAAAAACGAAAACATCCGTTTTAACAGCATTGGCAATATGAAGCGGACCGCTATCATTGCAAATCATCAAATCACTCTGTTCAATAAGAGCAGCCGATTCAAGGATAGACGTTTTTCCGGCAACATTTAAAGCCTTAATACCTGCCGTATTTATGATTCTATCGCATATTTCACGTTCATCCGCTGCCCCGATAAAAACCGGATGATAATCCTTTTCACCTAGCATTTTCAGCAGTTCAATATAATGCTCTTCCGGCCAGCGTTTTGTAAACCATACAGAACCGGGAGCAATGGCAATAATTTTACTTTTTCTGCTCTTTAATCCGGCAAGCAATTCTTTGGCTTTTTGTTTATCTTTTTCAGCGGGAAATATCTCCGTCTGAATAGGGAAATTTTTATCGCTGAAAGGTTTTAACAACTCTAACAAACGCTCAATTTTATGAACACCGTCCGGATGCGGAACTTTCATCGTCAGATATTTAGATGCATGCCAACGATCGAACCCCAGCCTCTCTTTTATACCACTGAGCAGCATAAGATAGGCCGTTGTCACAGAACTGTGAGGCGCAATAGCTAAGTCGTATTTATTCCTGCGGAGTATGCGCATCGTCTGCCAAAAGGCCTTTAATTTATTTTCCCGCTTATCAAAACCGATAACACTGTGAATATTAGGATTATTATCCAAAACTGCGCCATCTTGCGGCACCACCAATACATCAATTTCCGCTTGAGGAAAAATCTGTTTCACAGCGCGGATCAATGGAGTAATCAAAATAACATCACCCAAAAATGCTGTCTGAATGACGAGAATATTTTTATAGTTCATAGTATTAAAATCCCAGTAAAATCACCTTTATAATGAGCTGTAAATATTTGGATATTGGGCGTTGAGCATTGGTTATTGGATATTTTTTTGCGATCTGAAGGTGAATCACATTATAATTTCCAATATTAAATTCCAGAATATCAAGCATTCATTTATCTATAACGGACGATTATAGGTTTTTGAATAATGTAATATACTGCTCAACAA
>JAUVIB010000356.1 GCA_030592985.1 Calditrichaceae bacterium
GAAACAATTGAGATGATTGGTATTGAACATGATTGTACCAACTGGTATAGACAGAAAGATTATTATAAAAACAAGGATGACGGTCTTTACATATATGCTTATATAGCTGGCGGCGCCATCGTATTACCAAAAAGACAACAAGGAAATTCAATTCTTTTTAAAGGGATTGAATTTAATGATTTTCGGCAATTATCTGACTTTGTTCAATGGGTAACAGCAAATTCAAGCTACAAAATTATATCAGATTCGGTTCATTTTGAAGAACCGCCATTAAAAACGTTACATTATCCGATAGAAATTGGTAACCAATGGACATACAGGGAAAATAATAATCCCTGGCGAATGGATAGAAAAGTTATTGACCGAAAAGATGTTGAATTAGACATAGGAACTTTTGATTGCTATGAAATCAAATATATTTATGATATGGATCATAATGGTGAATGGGATGATGATATTTGGATTACAGATTTCATAAGCAAAAAAGGTTTAATTCAACGAACAATAACAATAATTGGAATCCAGGTTATAAATACGTATGGTGACTACCTTGGTTATATGGATGCCATCGATACTTATATTTTAACTGATTTAAATGTTGATTAGGAAGTATTGCATATCCCCTACTCTACCGATTGCCTAAACTGTGCGACGTGATTTTATTTTTGGGGTAAAAATGATTCTGTATTTCACTATTTTAGCGATTTTATTCCCACTAATTTCTCATTCCCAATGGAGTGGTAGAAAACCGGTGGAGCTCCGGAGTGTAACAATTGAATCTGAATTTGTGGGGCCGTTTGTAAAAAATATAGCCGAATTTGAATTTTATAATCCAAACAATATAGACAAGCTAAAGGCTATCTGCAGATTTCACACAAATGCAAATAGTTTTGTTCAGAACCTATGGCTTGATATAAATGATACTTATAAGATTGCTGAAACTTTTTCCAGTGCAGCAGGAAGGCGGCTCTACAAGAGAGTAACAGGAAGGCGACTCTACGAAGGAGTAACAGGAAAACGGCTTGATTCTGCACTATTACAAACTTCCGGAAATGGGGATTATAACCTTCGGGTTTTCCCCTTTAAGCCTTTCGAAAGCAGAAAAGTCAAAATCGAGTTTTATTCAACAATGGATTATGATAAAGGTGATTATACATGGTCATTTAATACGAATAAAACGACTAAATTGGCACTTCATTTTAAGTTCAATTTTCCCGGCAGGCAAACATATTATAAACTGAAGGAAGAAAATAAATATAAATTATTAAATACAAATGAACTATTTGAAAGTGTAAATAGTTCTTCAATAGTTTCATTTCGTTTTTTACCGTTAGAAAAAGATTTAATAATATCAGGACTATTTGATTCATACATGTGGAATATACAAGGCAGTGATTCGATTTTTAGGGAAGTGCTTAATCCAAGCTGGCCGGATTATAAAATATTGGAACATATAGTTGCCTTTACAAAACAAAATAAAGAGGTTGACGCCAGTAATTGTACATGGAGATTCCGAGGATTGAGGGAGTCATTTATTTCTTATTTAAAAAAGTATTATGGATTAAACATTTTATTGTATGGTTATGGTTGGTATTCCCGCTGGAATAATGATGACGGTTTATGGAACTATAAAAATAAAAACATTATTATTTTAAAAGAGACACTAACTAATAAAAGCATCCTTAGTCTATATAAAGCGGGTTTTATTGATAAATTTAAACAATATAATGAAGTAACAGACAAACAAGTATCTGAACAGGTTTTAGCAAATTTTTTAACAAGAAGTACATCTAAGCTTGTCTTAGAAGACAATGAAAGAGTAAATCGTATTCGTTCTGAAGAATTAGAGAATGAATCCCGCTCGGGAAGACATTATAACGACCTTCCACCGCCACCGATAGAAGATGAGCATATTGATTTTTTTGCGGTTACTCACAAGCCTATAATTATCAAAAAAGCGGTACCTCAATATCCCAAATTGGCTCAAATGGCAAATGTGGAAGGATTAGTAATCGTTACGATTCTTATTGATACAACGGGCCATGTAAAGGATGCGAAAATATTTAAATCAGTTCCTTTATTAGATGAAGTAGCATTGGAAGCAGCAAAAAAATGTATTTTTAAGCCTGCAAGACAAAGAGCTAAGCCTGTGTCAGTTAAAATGAATATTCCTTTTAATTTTAGATTGAATGAATATGAAGAAATTCCAAAATATTCACCCAAAATAACTATTTCAGATACAACTATATGGGTTGATTATTTCGATATTAATTTTACATCTGTTAGAATTGATGGCTTTAACGTTGTTATGGAGAAAGGTTTTGAATTGGAAAAATGTATTCGAATTAATTATTCTTCAAAGGAGCATTTTGAACTGATGATGGAAAATCCCTGGTTAATAAAATACTCTATTGATTATGAGAATCTTGCAATTCGGGTTAACGAAAAGTGGTATTTGATTCTATAATGTCATTTGCTATAAATAGTGTAAAAACATTATAAGCAATTTAATGAAGTACGTAAGCTCCCGTAGGGACAGGCAATGTTTTTCTTTGCTAAATGCGGGATTTAGGGGCTAAGCATGAAAATTACAGCAAAATTTAATGTTTTAGATGTAAAAAAATATGTATCTACCATTTTAATTTGGATTATATTTGATGAGTACAAGCAAAACAATCATTTTAATTGTTGTATTTTTAAACCTGGCAAATAACTTATCTGCCGGTGGTGAACTGCCTGATAGTATTTTGGGAAATTGGACAGGAAAAGGTAATTTACACTTACCATTAGCCAAAAAGATTCCTCTTAGTGACGTACCGGAGGACAATCCCCAAATCGATATTAATATTAGTAAAGATGGTACTGTCACAGGACACGTTGGTAATGCGATACTTCGTAATTGTATTATCACAAAAAACCGAGGTTGGTTTGGGCGTCTTTTAAACATTAAAACAGACTTCATTATTAAAGAAGGGTATTTAGAAGGAAAAATATGTCCCGGTGACACTGTAAACCAAAAACAATTTACACTGCCGTTCAATATTCATCGTGGACAACTCGTCGGTACAATTATGCAGATTCACAAATGGAAATATCCGGATCCTTTAGTCCGGGTAAAACTTAATAAGGTACAGAAGCATTGCGAGCGTTAATCTCTTACATCTCAAAACGTAGAATACATCTCTAACTTTTTTGAATAAGAATAATAGTCACAAAATAATTGGCCACAGATATCCACCACGCCATGCGGCGGGCGCAGCAGATTAAACACGGATAAAATAAATTATTAAATGATAAAGTGGCCTTAAAAAAATTTGTTAGTAATTTTAAACGAAGTGTAACGATAAGATTTTTTACTGTTTGAAATCCGATGTTTTTTAATCGGGTTGAGTTTAAAAAATCAGTAGAACGAGTTTGTAAAATTACTTCAAATTATTTTACAACCTTGATTTTTTGATTCTTTTGTATCAAGACAAAAGAATGTTGTAAATTTTAATAATTCCATAGACTGGTTATTTTTTATAGGCTGTTTTGGTATTAATTCTAAAAAACTTTCGTTAATGAAGGATGCAAGCTCCTGGAAGTCAGGGTATTGCAGAATAAAGATTTCTCTACTCTATTCGCCAAAAAAATCGCGAATTCCGGTCTCCCGTAGGAATTCCGATGGAAGAAATGACACATTTACCAGTCATTTCCCCGATTTAGTGGGATGTTCCACAAGCACAATACAGACGTTTTTTGTCAAGATTGTGTTCGAGAAAACTTTATATGCAGTAAACTGCTACAACCCGAAGTGACAGGTTATTTTTTTCCTGACTGCAAGATTTATTGATTATACAGCATGAACAGAGAGAGGTAGGGATTGAAAAATGATCGGTAAAATCATATCTCACTATAAAATTATTGAAAAACTCGGCGCCGGCGGCATGGGTGTTGTCTACAAAGCGGAAGATACCAAACTCAAACGCACGGTTGCCCTCAAATTCCTGCCACCTGAATTAACTAGCGACCCGGAATCTAAAGAAAGATTTATGCGTGAAGCACAAGCCGCATCATTATTTGATCATCCTAACATTTGCACGATTTACGAAATTAACGAAACAGAAGATGGCCAATTATTTATCGTCATGACTTATTATGATGGTGAAACTTTAAAGAAAAAAATTGAAAGAGGGCCGCTAAAAATTGAGGAAGCAATTGATATTACAATAC
>JAUVIB010000255.1 GCA_030592985.1 Calditrichaceae bacterium
CCGAAGCTCTATTGAATCGTGCCAGCTCTTCTATTTTATGTGTAATAGTTTTTGTTAGAATTTCTTTCTCGTTTTTAAATATGGATATTTTTGTTGTTGTTGATCCGGGATTAATAACTAAAATTAAAAATTCATTCATATTTTTTTCCGTCATTTATTTCAAAAATTTACTTAAGAGTTGATTTGTCAATCATTATTTAAATGAATGGGAATCAGCGTTATAAGCTTTAGGCAATCGTATATTAAATCATCAACTAACTAATAGCAATAGCCGTCAAGATTGATAAATATTTTGCATCATGGGAATCAGCTCGGGATGTTAAAACAATAGGCGCCGATGCCCCCATAACCACACCGGCTGCCCGTACGCCGCCTAATAAAGTTAGAAGTTTGTAAAAAACATTCCCGGTTTCGATATTAGGTACAATGCAAATATCGGTATCCCCCCCAACATTCGATATAAAACCCTTTACGGTATTTGCCTTGGCAGAAATGGCATTATCTATTGCCAGTGGTCCATCAATAATAGCATTTTTAATTTGATTTCTCTCTGCCATTTTAGCAATTATCGCCGCATGTGCTGTGGATGGCATACCCTCCGGGTTCACCTTTTCGACTGCCGAGATTATGGCAACCTTCGGTTTCTTATACCCAAGAGCATGAGCTGCATACAACGCATTTTCGGTGATAGCAATTTTTTCATTTAAGACGGGTGAAATATTCATGGCAGCATCTGACATAAACAGTAATTTGTGATAATTTGGACTTTCAAAAATGGCAAGATGTGATAATACTTTTGAGGCTTTTAATCCTTTCTCATTATTTAAAACACTTTTAAGGAATGCGGAAGTACTGCACAAACCTTTCATCAAAACCTGGGCATCCCCATCTCTTACTAAACTTACTGCTGTATTCACACAATCACTCTCATCTATAATATTAATTATTTCATACTCATTAACATCAATTTTTAAAGAACGGCATATATCACCAATTTTATTTTTATCCCCTATAAGAATACCTGTTGCAGCGCCAATGACCCGTGCGCTTTCAAGAGCCTCCAAGACACCTTTATCTTCAGCCATAGCCACAGCAACTTTTTTTATCTGTAAATTTTTCAACCGATCAATCAACTCATTAAAAGTTTTCAACATAGGCACTCTCCGCTTAAAATGTTTCAGAAGGTTCAAGATAATAAATTTCTTTCATAGAATGTTTTGCTTCAAACAATGCATTTCTCACTGCTGATAGTAGACCGTCAAGAGTTTTACTATTGGTGGGATAACTTGCCAGGCCCATGGAAATTTTAATTTTTATTTTTTCTTTAGTAAATTCATCCTTGTTAATAATTGTTACTAATTTTTCAGCCGCTTTTACAGCATTTTCTATCGTTGAACCGGGAAAGGCAATGAGTAGTGTATCGGCTGCATAGCGGCTTATTCCATCGTACTTCCTTAGATTATTCTCGACAGATAATACAAGTTCTTTAATAAGGTTTGTCGCACAGTCAATTCCGTATTTTTTTACAATCGTTCCAAAGCCTTGAATATCAAGAAGCAATAAGTAAAAATTTTCATCTAAACGACGGGATCTGTCAAATATTTCCTGAAGATATGGAAGAAAGTATTCATACCGTATAGCCCCGCAATCATCTTTTTTTTGTAACAATTTTATTTCATTCCACAATCTGTGTAAATAAATATTATGACCAATAATTTTGGAATATAGATGAATGATTTGTTGTTGCTCCATGGGAAAGCTATCTGCGGTATCGCTATCAATATATAGAAATCCAATCGGTTGATTTTTTGCCATTAGTCTAACGATAATACATGATTCGAACTCATTTTCCATCTTTAATGCTTCAGGTATTTTTGATACATCTTCCTTACTTTCACATAGATCGGATCACCTCTCCATAATAACTTGCTTACTTCAACCCCTATCATACGTTTACGATAATTCTTACAAAAACGCCATGATAATCCATGAAAATTTTTAATTTCAAGAAGTTTTGTTTGGGGGTGTATTTCAACAATTGAGCATGTTTTACAATTCAGATCTTTAACCAGCAAATTAACAATTCGATGAAGTATCTCTTCTTTACTTTGAAGATTATTGATGTCATCAAAAACATCAATCATATTGGAAATACAATTTACCATTGATTTCCTTGGCATATCAGACATAAAGAACTCCTTCCCATAAATAAAAATAAAGACGGGATTTTTACTTATAAAATATATAAAAGAAAATCAACAAAAAAAAGAAAAATAATATATTTTTTTATTTTTATCTCAACATCATCAGAAGTACCTCTCAACAGCATGCACCGTTTTCTACGAGTTTTTTGGAGGTGGGAAATCTTTAGACAAATAGTAAGGGAATGTGGGTATGATGTGAAAATTATAAATGGAATTAAGGGAAAACATAATCCTCTTTTTATCTCTCCTCCATAATCGGTGCATTATATATACCGCTCTATAGCTTGAATAAACTCACTGGATTTTATCGGTTTGAGAATATAATCATCCATACCGGAAGAATAACTTTTTTCTTTATCACTTTCAACCATACTTGCAGACATCGCAATAACCGGCACATCATTTTTTGTTGCTTCTGATTTGAAATTCCTAATATGAATGGTCGTTTCATAACCTCCCATAACCGGCATTTGAATATCCATTAAAACTAAATGATATTTTTCTTCTCTTAATTTTTCCAGCGCTTCCTCACCATTTTTTGCAGTTACTGCTGTATAACCTGATTTTTCTAATATCTTCAATGCGACTTTTTGGTTTACAATATTATCATCCACTAATAAAATATTAAATAGTTTTTTTCTATCCTCCATGATTTTAATTACTTGGGAATGTTTTATTTCCATAGTCGTTTTTTTATCCAACAAAAACAATAAACTGTCATATAATTTATTCTTTTTTATCGGTTTAGATAATATCACATAAGGAATATGATGTTTTTTAATCCATTCCCAATTCTCTTTATGACCTAAGGGAATACATAAAATCATTTTCATATTTCTAATCACACCCGGGTCATCAATACTTCTTAAAAAATCCAAAATACTCATAACCGTTAAAGCTGAGTCATAGAGAACAACATCAAATGGATCAGAAGCTTTTTCAGCTTGCTTTAACAAGAATAAAGCCTCCACTCCATCAGTGACGGCAGTATATCTAAAACCTCTTGCTGTAATGTAATTACCGACAACTTCACGCACCAATTTATTATCATCAACAAATAAAATACGTTTATTGTGAAAATTATCAGGAAAATGATAATCGTATTTTTGTTTGGCTTGACCTTCTTTTACCTGAATCGTAAACCAAAATGTAGAACCCTCATTTATAGCACTGTTAACCCCAATATCTCCACCCATCAATTCTGATAATTTTTTTGATATTACTAATCCTAAGCCGGTTCCTCCGTATTTTCTTTCAATGGAGCCATCAACCTGAGTAAAAGCTTGAAACAGGTTTTTTATCTTCTCTTGAGGGATTCCTATACCAGTATCGGTGATATTGAAACGAAGCTTAAAGAAACTATTAGATTGGTCAATCACATTGATATTTACAATTATTTCGCCATGTTCGGTAAATTTAACAGCATTATTAATTAAATTAATCAGAATTTGACGAATTCTTCCTTTATCTCCAATAATATAGCGAGGGACGTCTTCATTAAAGATAATAATTATTTCCAAACCTTTTTCATGCGCTTTTACAGCGAAAAGATCGGTAACATCTTCACTTAATTTTTGTATATCAAATTCGATTTTATCAATTTCGATCTTACCTGCTTCTATTTTTGAAAAATCCAAAATATCGTTGAGAATTGTTAATAATGATTCTGCGCTATTAAGTACAAGATCAGCATATTCTCTCTGCTCTGCAGTTAAATCTGATTCCAATAAAAGTGATGTCATCCCAAGAATACCATTCATCGGAGTACGAATTTCATGACTCATATTAGCCAGAAAAGTACTTTTTGCCCTGTTGGCATTAGTCGCTTTAAGAGTGGCTTCCTGTAATTTTCTTTCAAATTCTTCACTTTTCCTAATTTCATTCTTTAATTTATTATTGGCTTTAATAAGCTCTGTTGTTCTTTCATCAACTTTCTTTTCGAGAAACTCAAATTTACGTTCTTCCTTCTTCAAATAGGCTTTAAATGATGCATAAGCAATGGATAATAAAATAAGAAGAGAAAACAAGAGGAACCACCAGTTCATCCAAATTGGAGGGATACCCGCTAAATTGACCTGTGCTCCTTCTCCACTCTCAATACTAATATTTTTGCGCACACTAACATCGGTTACTAAGGCTTTCGACCGGCGCTGATTCAACTCATTATTATCAGGTAAATAATTGTTTACATCAACAAAGCGATTCTGTCCTTCCGGCGTTGCAAACCGCATATAGCCGTCAATATCCTGGTGTATGGAAAAAATCGTAAAATAAGATAGGCCGTTTTTAAGCTCAAAATTCTCAAAACAGATGTCTTTATTCCGGAATTCAAATGACGTCAGTAGATAATTCGAAAGGAATAATAAAAATAGTACTTGTATTAAAAGATTTTTTTTCATGTCGCCTGTATAATAACATTCCTAATATTAATAATAGAGTATATTTATTTATGCAATTAATATTTTAACATTTCTGAAAATATTTTTTCTAATTGGAGTATAATCTAATATGAACTAAGACATGAAGCAAAAAACAAGGAATATTTCTTCAATCTTTGAGTTCACACAAAAAATCAGGTTTTATCGATAATTGGATTTATTACATCCTATTTTGCCATCTTTGCTTTATTATAATAAGTGCGGTTTTAAAAATTGATAATAATTTTGCCGAATTGATCACCCTTCTCTAAGTAATGATGCGCTTCTCTGATATTTAGATAAGAAAATTCCCGATCAACAAGCGGTTTAAATGCCCCCTGCTCAATAAGTGTTAAAATTCCTCTTATATCGGATAGTGTCCCCATAGTGGAACCGATAATGCTTTGTTGTTTGATAAAAAGTGATCTCAGGTCGATGCGCACAACCGGCCCTGTCGTAGCGCCGCAGGTTACAATTTGACCACCTCTTTTTAACGATCGCAGCGTTTCATTCCATGTGGCGGCGCCGGGATGCTCAAATACAATGTCAACGCCTATTTTGTCGGTAATCGCTTTAACCTCCTTCCCTACCGATTCTTTTTTATAATTTATAATGTAATCAGTGCCAAGGGATTTTGCTTTTTCTCTTTTTTCTTCCGATCCGATAGTTGTTATTACATTTAGCCCATAATACTTTGCAATCTGAATGGCCGCGCTTCCGATACCGCTGGTGGCGCCATAGATTAATATCCATTGCGCGGATGAAAGATTAACTTTTTGTACCAGCATATGATAAGCAGTTAAAGCGG
>JAUVIB010000474.1 GCA_030592985.1 Calditrichaceae bacterium
TTACTGAAATCGTAGTAGCCCGCGAGATGAATGATATATCGGACTCCGCCATCTTTTGCAATGCTGTCCATAACCACTTTAACCATTTCAGCGTCAGCAATATCCAATTGTATCCATTTAATATTATTATGTTCCGGAATATGAACAATATGCTGAGCACGTCGGGCAAATGCATAAATAAAAAAATCATCTTTGTATGCATTTAAAAAATTGCGACCTATAAAACCGGAGGCTCCGGTGACAATTATTTTTGGTTTAGTGCTGTTGTAGGTTCCATTCATAGGAACATCCTCATTCAGATTTGATGATTATTTTTCCCCATTGAATAATTTTTATAAAAAATATAGAGAAGAACAGCCATGGCACCATCACCAATAGCCGATGGTAATAACACCCAAATATGTTCACCCATGAAAAAATAGGTTACTAAAAATATCGCTGCTATTGTTTTAGCAATAATGATAAAAATAATAATTAAATTCGCTTTATCGGTTTTTATTGCTGCCAATAAATATGCAACTGCCATCACAAGATGAAAAATGCCTCCCTGAACCTGGAAAAATCGTCCCTGATACCCGATATATCCAAAGAAATCTAAAGAACTTTGAGGTAGAAATATTAGCAATACGGCAACAGTTGTTGAATGAATGACAAAGAGCCATAGAAGTAGAACTAGTAAGGTACGGTTACTAAAATTGGCCATAAAAACCTCCTTTTTCTAATAAAGGATTGATATCAAGGTCTGTGGTCGCTTTGCAGAACAAAACAATCCATTCACCCCAATTTTATTAAAGTAAAGGGAAAATATATTAAAGATATCAATATTCATTAGAATATTGTTCATATTACGAAACTCTCCATTAAGATAATAAATTTATATACTAATAACAAAAGGAAAGATTATATAAAAGTAAGTATGAATTTATACAAGATTTTAGACTTGACTGACCCTGTTTCGAAAAGATTTTTAAATTGAGAATTTAAGATAGGAGAGGAAATACTATATTTTACTAATTCCGCTTTCTGTTATTAGCATGACTTTGATATTACTTCTTCCTTCAAAAATAGCCAATAAATTATTGATTTACACACTTTTCAATGAATTATTTTAATTTTAATTTTATTTTATTGTTTATTTTTTAATACATTACTTATTATCATATAAGAGAAAGTGATTTGAGAAAACATTTAGTTTTATGGATTTCAATACTATTAATAGTTCCTGCCGTATCTTCTGCTCAATTAGGTGATCAATTTGTTGATGATGTTAATGCGTCTCTTAAGTTAGGAGGTGATTTAACCAAGTCAATTTTCAGCAGCGAAAATATTGGTTATTATTTAGCAGGATCAGCTCTCATTGCATCTTCTATGCTGTTTATTGATGAACCCGTGCGCAATTTTAGTCAGGATAATCAAAGCGGGTTTAAGGAAAAATTATTTGGTATAGATAAATACTATGGCGGTCATTACACACCTGTAGCCGTATTAGCACTATATTCAGTCGGATTATTTAGTCAAAATCAGCAGATTAGAGAAGTTGGACTTCGAACAACCCAGGCAGTTGTATATACCGGAATAGTTACTCTAATATCCAAAGACCTTTTTGGACGCTCCAGGCCTTATACCAACAACGGCAGTACATGTTTTAATCCATTTGCTTTCCAGGAAGATAATCGTTCATTTTTTTCAGGTCATACATCACTCGTTTTTTCAATCTCAACAGTGTTGGCCCATGAAATTGATAATATATTCTGGAAAATAGGATGGTATGGAATGGCAGCTCTTGTGGGCGGCGCCCGCATTTATCATGATAAACACTGGTTTTCGGATGTTATTACCGGTGCGGTTGTCGGATATGCCATCGGCCGTTTTGTGATAAATAACTCTGATAAATATATCAATACAATTAATGCAGGGATGCAAGGTGAGACGTATCAAGTAAATTTTAATTTTTATTTGAATTGATGAAATTAAATAGACCCTCTTTTAGTTTATAAAAGAAAGATTTGTGAACTTTATTACTTAAAATTTAAAGTTATGATATTAATTTTCAATTACTCAAATATACCATTTATCTGAGCTGACTATAAATTACAAAGTTAAGGAAATACTAATGAGAAAATATTTTTATTTAATTATACTAATATTTATTGTGAATTTAAATCTAACAGCATCAGAGTATAATAAAAAGCTCACGATGAACGGAACAGACCCCACTGAGATTCGTGATCGCTTTAATTTCATTGTTGGCGAAGCGACATTTACATCCTCACGAAGTTTATTTGGTTTTGGCGTTAATGGGGATAAAGAAATTTTACCCTGGATGAGCGCCGGAATAGGCATTCCGATTCTCTATTCTTATGCAGATTATGAAAATAAATTCAGTATGGGAGATGTGAATATTGGTCTGTTAGCTTCTTTTTATACTCACAAAGGACCCTCCGTATTTACCAGGCTTGCATTCGGATTAAAATATTATTTAAATACGGGTAATCCCGATATTGGCACAGGAGTAGGCCAGCACGTCCTTTCTCCCCGATTGATTGCTGTTTTTTATTCGGATGAAGATGCATTCATCGCACCCATTCTTGAGTATTCCTATTCCGTTAGTAATAATCCCGATTATCTTAAAATAAATAAATTAAGTATCCGTGTAGAGGGTACCCTTAACTTTAATGAATATTGGATAAATATTACACCGGAATTGAAAATCGACTTTGAAGGGATATATATGAATACTTATTATATTCGTAGTACCATAGGGAAAATGGTAAATAAGAATTGGGGTGTTTCCGCAGATTTTGTTTATCGCATTGCCGGAGAACCGGATTTTGATTATCTTGGACGTTTGAATATCAGGTATTTAATTCAAAATAAAGTTTCGAATTAATTATCAAAATATTTATCTAAAAGAACTACTGGTAGAGCTAAGAACATAATCAATAATTGCAATGTCTCGTTGTTTTGTGTATTTTCTTTGGAATAAAA
>JAUVIB010000293.1 GCA_030592985.1 Calditrichaceae bacterium
ATTATGCTATCTTTAGTTTAATATTAACTCACCACCCCGAAGATAAGCAAAGGATTTCGCAAATTCAAGAAAAATATTACCATTATACAAAAATAATACAGTTAAAACATGATAATCTGACAAAACCTCCATTTTTCTGGCATAAGAATACTATAACAACACTAACCAACCAAGGAGGTTCTTATGAACTTATCAGAATTCATGTTTCCGATTACGAAGCGAGCCGTAGCAATTCACAACGGTCAAACGGAATTTACAGATTGGGAGAACAAAGACACTTTTCTTCCTAACGATTATAAAGCGATCGTCAGGCAGGATACTAACGAGCCCATTTCAATTGTTAAAAACAGCTACAAAGTTGTCCCCAATGAAACCCTAATTAACAAGATGATGCATGAACTTTTAACCATCGACACGCCATTCAAGATAGACTCGTCACACTCTTTCGTAACGAATGAAAAGATGAGACTACAGGTTACCTTTCCTGAAATTACCATCCACGACAGTGAAAGTGAGATCGCCTTATCATTGTTCCTGCATAACAGCTACGATATGCCTGAAGGCGTACGAATGTTCTTCGGGGGTTATACGGAGTATCTGCACCAATTTGATGGTCTTCGGAAAACTACTGGACAAGTTCTATCACAGACATACCAAGGGTTTTCAGATCGAAAACCTGAAAGAAAGTCTTGTTGAAGCGTATGAAGCCCTTCCGCAGATTGAAGAGAGGATTTACCAATTAGAAGCCTTGCCGGTAACCGAAGCGGAAAACAGATGCCAACCTTGCCGGTTCTGTATAACGATTGACAGCTTAATTTCTACACTTACGCTGTGAAATATGGAGAGCTGGAAATAAATGGGCATTTCTTTCCGGGATGCCTTTTTTTATTAATAGCATATTTTCTGCCATATTGATTTTTGATGTGAATAAGAAAATATATGGCATTCTAAGAGCGTTAGGATTTTTGTTTTTTTGTTGCTAATTTTTCCGTATATTTGCCATTATATTTAACATTGAAAAACTAAAGAATTTTGCATAAAAAAGGCTACAACACGAAATATATTCATAAAATTATACAAAAATGAAGTTTATTAATAGTTGTAAGTATAATATAATTATGTACTTAAATTAACTTAGTGAGAATATTTTGTATATTATAATAATAGGCGCCGGGGATATTGGTTACAACCTGGCAAAAATCCTTTCGTATGAACGACATGACATTGTTATCGTTGAAAAAAACATTGAAAATTTTCAACATTCATCCGAGGGCCTTGATGCTCAGGTGATACTGGGTAGTGGCAGCAGCTATAAAACTCTTTTGAAAGCGGGAATCAGGACGGCAGATATGCTCATTGCCGTTAGTAATTCTGATGAAGTGAATATGTTATCTGCTATTATGGCAAAACAATATGATGTAAAACATACCATTGCCCGTGTAAGCAACCCTGAGTTTTTGGATGATGAATCTCCCATTAATCAGGAAAAGGCTAATATCGATTTACTTATCCATCCCGAATCGGTTGCAGCCCAAACAGCGGTACATCTGCTAAAACAGAGCGCCGCGACTGATTTTATTGAATTTGAAGATGGAAAAATAATTTTAATCGGTATTCAATTGGATGAATCTTCTCCCATTCTTAACCAAAAATTAAGTGTCTTGGCAAAAAAATTTGAACATATTCCTTTTCGGACCGTTGCTATCCAAAGAAATGAAAAAACAAAAATACCCGATGGCGAAGATTTTTTCAAAGCTAACGACCGTATTTTTGTAATCGTACCAAAAGAATTTGTTCAAGATCTAATAAAAGAAACAGGAAAAAAGAATGTTGATATTGAAAATATAATGATTCTCGGCGGTGGACAGACCGGCTATCTTATTGCCAAAGAACTGGAGGCGGATTTTAATATAAAAATTATCGAATCCAAGGTTGACAAATCAACCATTTTGGCGGAAAATCTAAAAAAATCATTGGTAATTAAAGGTGACGGCCGCGATATAAACCTGCTCGCTCTCGAAGGCATCATTGATATGGACGCCTTTATTGCCGTTACCGGGGATGATGAAACCAATATTGTAACCTCTTTAATGGCCAAACATCTTGAAGTACCAAAGATCATTGCCCTGATAAATAAAACCTCCTATGCTCCAATTATTCCGACCATAGGGATTAATGCTCATATATCAAAACAACTGTTAACGGTTAACGCCATACTTAAATTCATCCGACGCGGGTCAGTTGTAAGTATAGCTTCCATTCCGGGTATTGCCGCTGAAGCCTTAGAATTAATACCCAACCCAGGTTCAAAAATCACTAAAAAACCGTTAAAAGACTTAAAATTCCCCAAGGAAGCCTTATTAGGCGCTGTTATGCGGGATAGTGATGTATTTATTCCCATCGGTAGTACACAAATTAAAGCGGGAGATAAAGTTGTCTTATTCGCACTTCCTTCTTCAATCCATGACCTTGAAAAAATGTTTAATTAACCGATTTGGCTTATGATAAATTATCGTGCTATTCTAAATGTCCTCTTTGCCCTGCTAATTTTTCTGGGTGTTACGCTTATATTCCCTGCTCTGATATCATATTTTTATAAAGAAAATGATTTGTGGCCTTTTATACAGGCAATAGCGATATCTGTTTCAATCGGTATTATTGGTTTTTTTCTAACGCGTACCAGTATAGAGTTGCGTGCCAAGGACGGCTTTGTAATTGTTACTTTAGGATGGGTTTTCTTTTCCGCTCTCGGCGCTCTCCCCTTCTATTTTTCCGGGCATTTCGCCAGTTATACGGATTGTTTTTTTGAAACCATGTCCGGATTTTCTACCACCGGCGCGTCAATACTTACCGATATTGAATCCTTGCCGCACGGACTTCTTTTTTGGCGTTCATTAACCCATTGGCTTGGCGGTATGGGTATAATTCTTCTTTCACTTGCCATTTTACCACTGCTTGGTGTCGGCGGAATGCAGCTTTTTAAAGCGGAAGTTCCCGGGCCTACTCCGGATAAATTAACTCCGCGCATTAAACACACCGCTGAGCTTCTCTGGGGCGTCTATGTTCTGTTTAGTATCATAGAAATTTTTCTATTAAAGTTTGCCGGTATGGAATGGTTTGATTCTGTTTGTCATACTTTTGGCACAATGGCCACTGGTGGATTTTCCACAAAAAACGCCAGTATTGCCCATTATGACAGCTCATTGATTCATTCCATCATTATTTTCTTTATGATTCTGGCCGGAGCAAATTTTTCATTGCATTATCGTGCTTTGCGCGGTAAACCAAGTGTTTACTGGCGGGATCCGGAAGCTTTATTTTATATATCTATCATTACCATATCGGCATTTTTTGTAGCCCTGGAAGCAGGACGTTTCTCTGATAATCACTTTTTAATTACAATCCGTAATGCCCTGTTTCAAGTCGTTTCCATTGTAACTACTACCGGTTATATAACCGTTGATTATGAACAATGGGGTGCAACAGCCCAAATAATTTTATTAATACTGATGTTTATTGGTGGAAGCGCCGGCTCTACAGGTGGTGGTATGAAAATTATCCGCTCAATGGTACTGCTTAAATTTGGCCGCAATGAGCTTAAACGACTTATTCACCCGCAAGCCGTCCTCACAATCCGTATCGGCGATATGGTTGTCCCTAAAGAAATCGTAGCTAATATTGCCGGTTTTTTCTTGCTATATATATGCTTATTTGTTTTCGGCGTGCTTTTTATGAGCAACCTTGGGCTTGATATAATTACATCAGTCGGCAGTGTGGCCGCAACCATCGGTAATATCGGACCGGGATTAGGTAATGTCGGACCCATTGATAATTATGCCCATATTCCCACTACAGGAAAATGGTTCTTATCCTTTCTGATGCTCGTTGGCCGCCTGGAAATTTATACCGTAATCATTTTGTTTACAAAAACTTTCTGGAAAAAATAAGCTACAATGAAGTTATTTTACAGAGAACTTGGCTCAGGACAACCCATCATAATCTTGCACGGATTATTTGGTATGTCTGACAATTGGATAACGTTCGCCAAAAAATTTGCACAGACGAATAAAGTATATATCCTCGATCTGCGTAATCACGGACAAAGCCCACATCATCCACAATTTACTTACGACCTTCTTGTAGACGACCTTTTAGAATTTATTAAAGATAAAAAACTTCAAAATATCATACTGCTTGGGCATTCAATGGGAGGAAAACTCGCTATGAAGTTTTCCTTAGAATATCCGGCTTATATTAATAAAATGATTATCGTTGATATTACTGCAAGAGCCTATAATATAGCCCGGTTTAAATCAATTCTTGAAACGATGCAATCACTGCCTTTAAAAGATATGACCTCCCGGAAAGAAGCAGACACTATCCTGACAAAAACAATCCCACTTCCTGGACTGAGAAAATTTTTATTAAAGAATCTTACTTTTGACCGACAAAATCATTTTAAATGGAAACTAAATATTGACAGTCTTCTAAATAATCTCGATAATATATCGACTCTTATAGAATCAGAGGATACTCGCGGTAAGTCATTTAATAAAAATGTATTACTAATAAGGGGCGCCTTATCCGATTATGTTACACAAGAAGATATTCACGGATTAAAATGTCTTTTCCCTGCCCTGCAAATAGAAATCATCTCCGATTCAACTCATTGGGTTCATGCCGAATCGCCCGATGCATTTTATAAAGCTGTTAAGGATTTTTTACAAAATTAATTCGCGAAATTAGTGGACTCATAAACGTATTAATAAAAATCGGCCAATTTCTTATGATGTTTTACTTTTCTTTTCATCCCGGACACGTAAATTTTCGAAAAACTCCACCATTAAGGCGGCGCATTCTTCTTTGGCAATCCCGGGGATGACTTCTATGCGGTGATTTAAGCGGGGATCATTAAGAAGATTAAATAAGCTGGAGTGAGCGCCGGTTTTTATATCCTGTACGCCGTAAACTACACGCTTTAAACGGGCTAATACAGAGGCGCCGGCACACATGGAACAGGGTTCAACGGTAACATATAGCGTTG